>NZ_JARVTA010000010.1:0-139544 GCF_030208915.1 Arthrobacter sp. efr-133-TYG-104 | reverse complement strand
GCTCGACGAGCTCATCAAGGATCCGGACCTTCTCAGTACGGTTGCCCCTGGCGTAAGCACGTGCCTTGATCAGCGTGACCGCCTTGCGCTGGCTCATCGTCAAACCCATCCCTCAAGGATGTCCACCAACCAACCCCAACCGGACCTTTTCCGATGAGGCAACGTACCCGGCTCCGCGGACCTTTTCCATGAGTCAACGCGGGCACTGGCAGCAAGTAACCGGCGTCGTTAGGATGGCGCCATGGCCGAGAAACCGAGATCGATGGTGTTGGGCGTGATGGCTGCAGCCGTTGTTGCGGGTTTGGGCCGGATGGTGATCCAAAAAATCAAGGCGGACCGGGCTGCCCGGGAAAGCACTTTGACCACCGTTCCCTTGGATGCACAGACCCGTGCCCGGATCAGTGACGCGCTCCGCAATCCCCGCAGCTAAGCAACCCGCACAGCTAAGCAACCCTGTTTGTCAGGGCGGCGCCGTTCTTGAGGGCTGAGATGTTGGTGAGAACCAACCCGGAGGCGCCTTTGGGCCTGTTGCCCGCCACGTGGGGCGTAAGGATCAGGTTGGGTGCGGTCCACAGCGGGGAGTTTTCGGGAAGCGGTTCCGCCTTGGTGACATCCAGTGCCGCGGCCCGCAGCCGGCCCTCCCGAAGCGAGCTGAGGAGCGCGTCTTCGTCCACGGTGGCGCCGCGGCCGACGTTCACGAAAATGGCCGAGTCCGGGAGGGCTTGGAGGACGTCCGCGTTGAGGGCGTCGGCGGTTTCGGCAGTTGCCGGCAGGATCGACACCAAAACGTCGGTAGTGCGCAGGATGCCGTCCAATTGATCCGCGGCGACTACAGGGAAGCCGTACCGTTCGCCTTGTGAACCCGCAACGCCTGTGACCTTCGCACCCAAAGCCGCCAGCAGGGGAGCGAGCCTGCCTGCGATCGAGCCGAAGCCCCAGACGGTGACGTTGGCGCCGTCGAGCGTATAGAGCCGTTCGGTGTCAGGCGCGGATTGGGCAATGTTGTATGGCTCGTTCCATTCTGACGCCTTCTGCGAGTCCATCAATTGGTCCATCCGTCGCACGGCGGCCAGAATCAAAGCCAGTGCGTGTTCGGCCACGGGGCCATCGTGAAGTGATCGTCCCGACGTGATAGCCACGTTCCCGCCGAATCCGGCAGCCAGCACAGTATCGGGACCGGCCGCGAGGGTCTGGACGAGCCTGAGGCGGGACATTCCGCGGGCTGCACTTGCCAGGTTCTCCGCCGTATTACGCCACACCACCAAAACTTCGGCGTCCAAGTGCTCGGCGGGGACCGGCTTGTCCACTTGGTACACAACCACGTCGTCCTCCGCGGGGGAGAGGTCCAACTCGATGGTGTCCGGGACGAGGATTTTCACTGCAGCTCCAAAGGTTAAGGCGAATACCGGTATGTCTAGACGCTACCGCTTTACTTTCTGTTGCAGGATAAATTGCGTGCGCTTTATGTCATATTCGGCTCTCACTCGATACGCTGTGACTGCGCTGGTTGTTTTTCTTTGACAAGAGTTGTCACGAATGCAATCAGCTCGCGTGGGCCTTGGCGACGGAGCCGGGCCTCCCCAGTGAAAGGTGCAACCACTCGTGAAATCAGCAGGAAAGAGCTTCGCCAGAAGCGGGAGGCTTGGTAAGGGCGTGGCTCTGGCTGTCGGCTTGCCGTTGCTTCTCACTTCGCTTCCGATGCCAGCCCAAGCTGCTCCCGCCCCGGGGACAGCGACAGGGAACGTCGCAAGCGTGGCAAAGAAGAACCTTGACCCCGGCGCCTACAAGGATGGACGCTACATGGTGGTCCTGGCCGAAAAGCCTGCGGCAACATACGACGGCGGCACGGCCGGCCTTGCGCCCACGAAGGTGGAAAAGGGCAAAAAGCTTGACGCCAACAGTGCACCTGTGAAGCAGTACCAAGAACACCTCCAGCAGAAACAGCAGGAGGTTGCCAAGCAGGAAAACGTGAGCATCAAGCGTGAGTTCACCACCGCCATCAACGGCTTCAGTGCCACGCTGACCGCGGACCAGGCCATCAAGCTGGCCAAGGATCCCAAGGTCCTGATGGTGGCGCCGGATACCCAAAACGCTCCGGACTATTCAACGAGTGATTTCCTGAAGCTCAGCGGCCCGAGCGGCACGTGGGCAACGCAATACGGCGGCCAGGAGAACGCGGGCAAGGGCACCGTTGTAGGGGTCATCGACACCGGCTATACCCCCTCCAACCCGTTCTTCGCCGGTGATCCGGTGGGTCCGTTGGTGGGTAACCCGCAGGTTGGCGTGCCGTATCGCACCGCTGATGGCAAGATCGCCATGCTCAAGGCGGACGGGGATACTTTTGTTGGTGAATGCCAAGCCGGAACCGATTACGATGGCACGGCGTGCAACTCGAAGGTCATCAGCACGCACTACTTTGCCGATTCCTTCCTGGAGACTGTCCCACCGGAAAACCGTTCGCCTAAAGAGGTCCTCTCGCCGGTGGATGTGGACAGCCACGGCACCCACACCGCCAGCACGGCAGCAGGTAACGGCAACGTCGACGCCGTGGTGGACGGGCGCAGCTTCGGAATCACCAGCGGCATTGCACCGGCAGCGAAGCTTTCCATTTACAAGGTTTGTTGGGAGGACACTGACCCGGCTACAGGCGGTTGTTACGCGTCCTCGGCAGTGCTCGCGATCGAACAGGCAATCCTCGACGGCGTGGATGTGCTGAACTACTCCATTTCCGGTTCCACCACGTCCACCACGGATCCGGTGTCGCTCGCTTTCCTTTCGGCGACGTCGGCAGGAATCTTCGTAGCGGTCTCAGCGGGAAACTCCGGGCCGACGCCCGGCACGGTCAATCACGGCGCCCCGTGGTTGACCACAGTTGCGGCTACGTCATTCTCCCAGGAGCTTCAGGGAACGGTGCAGTTCTCCGATGGGAGCAAGTTCCGCGGAGCGAGCATCATGAACCATGAGGTGAACGGGGCCGGCGTCGTGCTCTCCGCCCAGGCTGCAAGCGGGAACGGTAACGCGGCGCTCTGCGCTCCGGGGTCCTTGGACCCCGCCAAGGTCACCGGCAAGGTCGTGGTGTGTGATCGAGGAGTTGTGGACCGAACCGCCAAGAGCGCCGAGGTTCTCCGTGCCGGAGGTGTAGGCATGATCCTGGTAAACCTCACCGACTCGTCGCTGGACACTGACAAGCACGCTGTACCCACCGTCCACGTGAACCCGCCGGCTACCCAGGCGATCAAGGACTTGGTGGCAGCCAATCCGGCTATCACCGTTTCCTTGCTGAACCACGACACCACCGGCCTTCCGCCGGAGCCGCAACCCCAGATAGCAGGGTTCTCTTCCCGCGGTCCGTTGCTTGCCACCGACTCGGACTTGTTGAAGCCGGATGTCTCCGCCCCCGGTGTTGCTATCCTCGCCGGGGTCTCGCCCATCGGCACTGGTGGTGACAACTTCGGCTTCCTTTCCGGTACGTCCATGGCTTCCCCGCACGTTGCGGGATTTGGAGCATTGATCCTCTCCAAGAACCCAACGTGGTCTCCCGCTACCGTAAAGTCCGCCATGATGACCACCGCAGGGCCTGTGAAGCTGGCTAACGGGGCCGTCAACACGGACGTCTTCGCCACCGGGGCGGGGCAAGTGGACCCGGCAAAGGTCCTCAGCCCCGGATTGGTCTATGACGCCAGCACCGAGGACTACCTCAAGTTCGTCCAGGGCACTGGAATGGACCTGGGTATTCCCGGCTTGGGCACCACGCAACCCCGCGACATGAACGTTCCTTCCTTTGCTTTGGGGAACCTGGCAGGAAAGATCGAGGTCACCCGCACCGTCACTGCCCTCACCCCGGGCCTCTACCGCGCCACGGTCAACGTCCCCGGCATCAACGTCAAAGTGACGCCGGCCGTCCTGAACTTCAGCTCCGCGGGGGAGAAGAGGACGTTCAAGATCCAGTTCGAGAACAACAACGCCCCGCTGGGCAAGTTCGCCATGGGTTCACTTTCCTGGCAGGGCGCGGGCAAGACGGTCACCTCACCGATTGCTGTCCGGCCGCAGTCCATCATTGCGGACAAGGCATTGGCGTTCACGGGGACGGGCCCCAACGGGTCCGCGGCCATCAACGTCACCTCCGGCACCAACCTGCCGGTGGGAGTCACCGTCGATGGCCTGTCCAAGTCTGATTCCACGGCCATCGAGCTGACCCCTGGTCCTTTCACGGGTGAGACCGATGCGTCCAACTACGTGAAGAAGGTGACGGTGGGAGCAGGCAGTGCCTTGGCCAGGTTCTCGGTCAATTCCTCCAACGACGCCGCCGACTTTGACATGTTGGTGCTCACTCCCGACGGCGAACAGCTGAGCGCTGCGACGCCCTCGGCCAGTGAAAGCCTGACCGTCCCTGATCCGGCGCCCGGTGATTACTACGTCTTCGCCAACCTTTATGCCAGCCCCAACAACCAAGCCACCAAGGCCACAGTTGATGCGGCGGTTTTGGGTGCCAACGAGGGCAACGCAACCGTAACCCCGAACCCGATTCGCCTGGCCAACGGTAAGACCGGGCAAATCTCGCTGAACTGGAAGAACTTGACGCCCGGCTCATACATCGGGCGGCTCACGTTCGACGGAACGAGCGAGCCGAGCTTCGTGACCGTCGTCGTCAATCCCGGCGGCGCAGTGGTGGTCCCGGATAATGAAAACCCGAAGAAGGATAAGAAAGACAAAAAGATCCGCGACGCGGATCCTGCGCAAAGCAATAACGCAAGCTAACTGAGCGGCGTGAACAGCAGCGGCCGGCGGATTATCCGCCGGCCGCTGCCGTTTGTCGCTGTTGTGCCTTTGGGGTTTAGGTGGCCCCGGTGGAGCCGGTGCTGCCGCCAAAGAGTGTGGCCAAGGTGCGCCACCGTGCGATCTCACAGCCATCCGTTTTGCTGAACCTGCTGTGCACCTTGCGCCCCCGGAACCGGCCTGTCACCACGGCCACTTGCGGACCGCCATACTGCTGCGTGCAGGTGCGATCCGGCTGTGGTTTCGGAAAGAACGCCTCCTCCCCGAACTGTTCGACGGCGGCAAGTGCCGCAGTTGCGTCCGGCAGGTTCGAATCAATGGACTTGGGATCGGCCGAGAGGATGCCGGAGGCGGACCTGAGATGAAACTCCGTGCTGTCCGCATCCGGCGCTTCTGTCAACGTAATTCTCAGGTCGACGTCGTACTCGTTGTTTTCAGGAGAAACCATGGTCACCTTTCGCTGATGGCGGCGGGTTCCCGGGCGGTGACTGCGCCGGTCCGTTCACCGAGCAACGGTTGTACTGCCTCAAGCACACGGGCCCGAAGTTCCTGGGACTCGGCCGCGAATGCCCGTTGGTATTCAACGTACTCGGCTTTGCCCTGCGGTGTCTCGATCTTGATGGGTGGGTATCCCCATTCTTCGAGATCGTAGGGGGAGGCCTTCATGTCCATGGTCCTGACGCGCCACGACAATTCGAAACAATCCATCACTACGTCACTTGGCAGCGCGGGTGTTAATTTGTAGGCCCACTTGTAGAGGTCCATGTTGGCGTGCAGGCAGCCAGGCTGTTCCATGGCCCGCTGGTTCTCGCGGGTTGGCCGGTGCTCATTGAGGGGGATGGCATCGGGCGTGTAGAAGCGGAAAGCGTCAAAGTGCGTGCACCGGATGCGGTTTTCGTCCACGACGGCGTCAGTGCCCTCCGCGCCGAGCCGCAACTCCAGGTATTCGTGGCGTAACTCGAACTTCTCCTGCCGGTACACCATCGCCCATTCGTGGAGGCCGAAGCAGCCGAACTGAGCGGGGCGCTTGGCCGTGCCTGCCAGGATGATCCCCGCGAAGTTGACGGCTTCGGAGCGGTCTTGGAGGAAGCGGTGGCGGTCGAAGGTGACGGCGGGAGTTCCCGGCGCCAGCCCGATCGAGGCGAGTTCGCCGTCGTCGAGCGTCCGGTAGTACTTCCAGCCCGCGCGTTCGACGGCCCGAGGACCGCTCAACACCGTGCCGTCGCCCGGGTGCCAACGCTGTAATTGCCCGGGCTTTTGGGTGTAGTAGGTGAAGAGGAAGTCTTCCACGGGATGCTTCTTACCTGCCGAGCGCCGTGCCAAATACGGTTCGGCGTAGCGCGCCACACGGGCGTGGTGGGCTGCCTCCAGTGGGAGCCATTGATCCTCGGATAAGTGCTGCATGGGTTCGGCCACTCAGCTGCCCCCGCTGGAGCCAAGCACGCTGCTGGCAGCGTCCCACCGGGCAATCTGGCAACCGTCGGTGCGCTTGAACGCGATGTTGATTTCTTTGCCGTCCACGGATCCCGTCACGGTGGCTGTGGCCGGGCCACCGTATTGCTGCGTGCAAGCAAAGTCCGTCCGGACCGGCGCGGGACTCAAAAGTGTGGGGTGGTCCTTGATGGCGGTGCATGCGGCGCTCGCCGCCGGGTGCTGGGTTTCGGCGGCTGGAGTGCCGTCGGTGCATACCAGCGTGTAAGTCCTTGGCACGCCACCCGGATTATCCAGCACCATGATGGAGAGTTCGGCGTTGCCCTGCCCGGTTGTGGGAGCGGAGGCGGGGACGCTGGAGCCGCCCGGTGCGGGACTGCCCGAACATGCCGTCACCGCGGCGACCCCAAACATTGCCAGGGTCGGGCGAACATCCAGCATGTGCATTGACACTCCTCGGTTTTGCGTCCATTTTACGCGGGACTTTTGGCCTCCGGAGCATCCATGGACGACGGCGATGCCGCTCCTTGCGTGCTTGCGTCCACGCCCTCGCGCTGCGTGGCGGCGATGAGTCCAGTCATTGCCCTGTGAAGTTCCGCAACCTCCTCCCGGCTGAGGTGCAAGCGATCGCGGATCTGCCCGGGGACGGTGGTGGCCTGCTCGCGAAGTGCCGCGCCTTTGGCTGTCAGCGTGATGGCGAGTGCGCGTTCATTGCCCGGGACGCGCTCCCTAGTAAGGAGTCCGGCTTCTTCCAGGCGCCTAAGCAGCGGCGACAATGTCGCAGGGTCATGCAGGAGGCTATCGCTGATGTCCTTTAACGTCCGCGGACTCCGTTCCCACAGGGCCAGCATGACCAGATATTGGGGATGCGTCAGCCCGAGGCATTCAAGGACGGGTTTGTAGATGCCCACCACGCTGCGCGAGGCCACGGTCAAGGCAAAACACAGTTGCCGCTCCAGCAGGAGATCGTCGGTATCCTCGACGGTGTTAGCGCCAGCCATGGCTTCCTCCTTGTTAGGGCGCCCCTGCACCTCTTTAGTTAGTGTACTAATCATTAGCGTACTATTGTTGTATCGCACCGCCTAAATGAAGGAGTCGTTCAGCGTGGCAAAGGAACCCTTCGCCCAGAAGTTCATGCGCGCCACCGGTAAGTTGCGGGTCATCTTCGGGCCAGCCCACAGCAGTTCACTCGATCACGAAATGACCGAAGACAACCAAAGGCTGCTGGCTCAACGCCAAGCGGAAACCCAGCAGTGGGAAACGGTTCGCCGTCCGGACGGCAGCACCTACGTGGTGCCCCGCAATCCGGACGACAAATCGCTGCGCTAAGACACGCCAGGCATTGAATTTTCGTTTCGACCGCTCATTTCTCCACGGATCAGCCGCACTGTTTTTCGTCGTATCCGGCGTAAGATGAGCCTATCGAACGGCTCGCGTTGGCCCTGCCGCTCTTTCTCTCTCCCGCAGGAAAGGGGGTGGAAGAATATGGGACGCAAATTGGAAGGCTTCGTCCATGTGACCGAGCGGCTGCAGTCAGTATTTGGACCAGCCACCCACGGCGACGCGAGTAGCCCCGTGGTGCACAAGCACGACGAATTTGAGACCGCCTCCGAAGCGGACCTGAAGAATTTTGACATCGAAACCGACTCTGAGGGGCACCACTACGCCATTCGGAACAATGAACGCGGCTGGGAAGACTGAGGAAGTCGGCTCGGTTGCTTCTGTGACCCTCTGACCCTTGTGCAACTAATCAGCATGCTTATGATTGGTATACGCGCGAGATGACGGGACAAGAGGAGCTGCTGATGAGTTTTCAGGAGGATGCTGCGAGGATCCCATCAGGTCCCGAGCACGAAGGTACGGCGGTTCCATCGGCTGCTCGAGGCACTTCCCGGCCCACGCGGACTGCTGCCGTCTGGGTGGCAGTGGCAGTAGGTCTGGTGGTGTTGGTTCTGCTGATCGTGTTCTTCGTCCAAAACCAGGACATGATCACTGTTCGTTTCTTCGGACTTGAGGGTAGCTTGGCCTTGGGCACCACGCTCTTCATTGCGGCAGTAGGCGGGGGCGTCCTGGTGGCGCTGGCAGGCGGGGCCCGGATCCTGCAGCTCCGGCGCGTCAACCATCGTCGCAAGAAAGTGTTGAACGGGCAGGCGACGCGACCATGAGTGATGGAAACCCGCTCGATAATCCAGCGGCGGACGAGCATGAACCCGAAGTAGACCAGCCCACACCGGAAGCGGGCACGTCTGAGCCGGACGGCTCCTCGGAGACCGGAAAGAACATCGGGGGCCTTCTCGGCGACCTGCTCTCGCCCGTAATAGGCTCAGCTCAAGAAGGCATCGTGCCATATACCCGGCGATAATGTGACGCGTACTGTCGGCGGCCGAACAAGCCATACAAGGCCCTCGCAATTCCCGGGACGTTGGCTTTCATCCAAGTAGACCGTTCCTCCGGTGAAAATGCTTCGAGCACGAAGCCGAGATTGATCATCAGTCGGTTCTTGGGAATCCCTGCCATCCCGTATTCGCCCAGTTCGTCCCACTCCCGCTGGGACAGGGATGTAGACGCTGCCGGGAGAATAAGTTCCTCCTCTTGACCGAGATGCACGAAAAGGACTGTTCTCACCTCATCAAGGAGTGCCGCTACCTGAGCGCCGTCTTCCGGTGCGGCGCTGCGCTGCCAGACCGGCACAGCGGTGTCGAGCTGTTCCAAGAGTGCCGCTACGCTGGCATGCTGGGAGCGCATCAACTTGACGTGGATGGCGCACGCAGGGGAGCGGGATTCAAGCCGGTCCCAGAGCAGTAGATCTTCGCCCTGATGATGGTGATGGAGGCCGCTCACGATTTCGGCGATGTGGTTGCCGATCACTTTCGAACGTTCCGTGTCACCGGAGGCTACTTCCCGGACGAGCCGGGGTGCATCCGTGAACAGCCGACGAAACATGGTGTGGATGACAATAAGGCCGCTGGTGTCGCATCCCCGGGCTTCGCTGAGGGAAGGATTTCCTGTACTTGAATGTCGGGTAACCATCTGAGGCTCCTGGTACGAACTGGTGCTTGTAAAGACTTCCGCCGTCGGGACGGAGGGTGCCACGGCGAGGCCGTGCAGATTCGGGGCCTGACCCTTGCTCGCCAGGGGCCGTTGCCTGTCACGATCATTGTGGCCGTGGTCCGCGGCAAACGGAATAAGCACTTGTGCGTATGCGCGGCGAGGCCTACCCTAGCCCTGCCACCCAGTACGTGGTCCGTGAGGTGAATGATGGATCCTATTGCCGACCTCTCTGCCCAGCTGACTCGTCTTGGCAGCCACGCCACCTATCTGGACGCGGCCAGCGAGATGCTCTTGGCCATGTTCCCAGGGGACAGCGTTGCGCGGATCGTTGTGGATATGGACCGCAGGGAGGCCGACGCGCACGCCCGATACCCCGAGAGCCACCCTTCAGGCGCTGCGGAAGGGTGGCACGAGCTCTGGGATGATCACCCCGTCCTCTTGAGCTGCATTAACGGCTACACCCCAGGGATGTGGCAACCGCGTCGCCTCAGCGATCTTGTGTCGGACCGTGAATTACACGCCACCCGCGCCTACCAGCTCGGTCTTCGAGTGCTGGGCTCGAACAGGCAACTCTCGTTCCTCACCATTCGGAACGGGCGAGGCAACGTGGAAGGGTGGTCCCTGAACCGTTCCACGAACGATTTCACGGACGCCGAAGTCGGACTTTCCGCGCACGTGCAACCGATTTTGCGGCTCTTGGACATTGCTTACGCCGGCGGGGAGCGCGGTACTGCAGGGCAGGAAGCGGCTGAAGCCTTTCTCCTCACCAGCCGCGAGCGCGAAATTATGGAGCTCGTGGGGCGGGGCCTCACGGCTATATCGATAGGCCACCTGTTGGGGATCAGTCCAAGAACAATTGGCAAGCATCTTGAGCACGTTTACGCCAAGCTCGGTTGCAACAACAGGATCGACGCATTGCGACGATTGAATAGCCGATAACGTTCGTGGTGCCCCTTTCCCGCTCCCAAGTGAAGGGCCGAACCTCAGGGCTCGAGGTGTGAGTTTGACGCTTCCTCAAGTTCGGCTGCTTGGGCCTCCGCCAAACGGAGTTCCGCGGCGGTGTCGATGTGGCGGGTGAGCACCCAATACAGGAAGCCCGCTACGGGCAAGCCGATGAACAGGGAGATGTCGGCGTCGCCCATCGCAGAGGCGGCAGGCCCCACGAAGAGCTTGCCCGCTGAGAAGAACGGAATCATGACCGCAAAACCAACGAGGTAAGCGGTTATTCCGGCCCAGCCCCAACGACCATAGATCCCGTTGGGGTGGAAGATTTCCGCTATCGCGTAATGGCCCTTGCGGACAATGAAGTAGTCGGTGAGGTTGACCGCCGTCCAAGGGATAAAGAAGTACAGCACCAGCAGCAGGAAGTCGTTGAAGTTGGCGAGGAAGTCGGCGGAGGCGATGTTCGCGAAGACCAGCGAGAAGATTGCGGTGATGGCAATGGTGATCACGCGGATTCTGACAGTGGGCCGGATGCGGCGCAGGCTGTCGATGGAGGAGATCAGCGTCAGGGAGCCGCCGTACATGTTCAGCGCAGTGACGGATACGAGTCCGAGTGCCGCGACGAACAGCGCGATCGACCCAAACCCCGGAAACAGTTTGTCAGCGGTGTCCTGGATTGAAGCGATGGTCTCGAAGTCCTTGCCGGCTGACGCGGCGATGAACGAACCGAGGAACATCACCCAGATACCTCCCAAAGCGCTGCCCCAGAACGTCCACTTGAACGTACCGCGCCCGGACTCAGGGGGAAGGTAGCGCGAATAGTCTGACACGTAGATGGCCCAGGAAATCTGGTACCCTGCGGCCACGCCCAGCTGCCCCAGGAACGGTACTAGATGGAAATCACCCAGATCGAAAGCACCACCCGGCAGATCAAGATGCGTGAGGGCAGCCACGGTGAGCAACGCCAACATGACGATGGTCAGGTACGTCAGGTAGCGCTCAAAACCGTGGATCAGGTCATAACCGAACAGCGCCACCGCCGCAGCGATAATCGTGACGACCCAAAACCAGAGTGTTTCGCTCCCGAAGTGGACCGACCCTGCCACGGCCTGGCCAGCCAGGACGGTGTTGAAGATGTTGAATCCGGCGTACTGAAGATAGGCAAACAACCACACCAATAGTGCGCCGACGTAACCGAACTGCGGCCGCGACTGGATCATTTGGGGCAAACCAAGCTGGGGCCCTTGGGAGGAGTGCGCCGCCATGAACAGCGTGCCCACCAGCACGCCGATCGCGATTGCGATCAGGGACCAGATCAGGTTCCCGCCGGTCGTGATACTGATCAGCCCCACCGCGAGTGTGGCAATCTGCGCGTTGCTCATGAACCAGAGCGGGCCGATATGCGAGACCTTTCCGTGCCTTTCCCCGAGCGGAACGTAGTCGATCGAGCGGACTTCAAGTCCTCGCCCCGATCCCGGGGTCGTCGCGGTACTCATGGCATATCTCCTAGGTTGTGCGATGCTGCGGACACGGTTAGGGATGGAAAAGCACGGCGGTTTTAGACCGCTCAATCAGGATAGGTGACGCTGGTCACTTACGGGCCACTGCCGCTCTTCTTCGTGTCGACTCACAGAGGCTTTCAGACAGAAAACTGCCCCCCGTAAGTCCAACTTACGGGGGGCAGTTCAGCTTGTTCCGGTCCTTCTGCAGTCAATCCCGACGGCGGCACACCCTGACGATCTCTCGGTCCGCCGGGGAAGGGCTCGTCTTAGCCTTCGCAGTCGATGCAGTAGGCCACGCCATCCTTTTCCCGCGCGATCTGCGAGCGGTGGCGGACCAGGAAGCAAGAGTTGCATGTGAACTCATCGCTGGCCTGGGGAATGACCTGAATAACTAGTTCTTCGGCAACAATTTCGCCGCCGGGGCCGTTGGCGTCGAGGCCATCGGTTTCGTCCAGTTCCAACACGACACTCTTGGCCGTGGGGGCACTGGCGGACTGGAGAGCCTGGAGGGACTGCTCCTGGTTCTCTTTTACATCAGTACGGAGTTCGTCGTAATCGGCTGCCACTTTTTAATGCCTCTTCGTGTTAGGGGGTTACCGGGTATGCAACGTACAGCATGCCATGAAAATTCCGTACCATACCCCAGTTCTGCGGCTTGTGGCGAAAACCACGTAAGTATCAGCCAAAAAACCCACTTCTAGCGGCCGGTGCCGCCGTACACGGTAGCTTCAGCATCGCCGTCGAGCTCGAATGCAGCGTGAATGGCGCGGACGGCGTCATCGAGGGCATCGGCGCTGGTAACCACCGAAATGCGGATCTCGGAGGTCGAGATCATGTCGATGTTGATCCCGGCGTCGGACAGGGCCTTGAAGAACGTGGCCGAGACGCCCGGGTGCGAACGCATTCCTGCGCCGATCAGGGACAGCTTGCCAACGTTCTCGTTGTATTCGATGCTCTCGAAGCCAATTTTGCCTTCAGCTGCGCGCAGCGCTGTCAGGGCGTCCGCACCCTCAACGATGGGCAAGGTGAAGGAGATGTCCGTCCGGCCCGTGCCGTGGGTGGAGACGTTCTGGACAATCATGTCGATGTTCGAGTGGGCGTCGGCGATGACCTGGAAAATCGCAGCAGCCTTGCCGGGGATGTCCGGTACGCCAACTACGGTGACCTTGGCTTCGGACCGGTCGTGCGCGACGCCGGAGATGATTGGCTGCTCCAAGGCAACTCCCTCTTCGATGGTGAACTTTTCCTCGGCTCCGGGGATGACCCAGGTGCCTTCTTTCTGGCTGAACGATGAGCGCACGTGCAGGGGCACACCGAAGCGGCGGGCATATTCCACGCACCGCAGGTGCAGGATCTTGGCGCCGGAAGCAGCAAGTTCCAGCATTTCCTCACTGGAGATGCGGTCGATTTTTTGCGCCGTGGACACAACGCGCGGGTCCGCCGTGTAAATTCCGTCTACGTCGGTGTAGATCTCGCAAACATCGGCTTCCAGCGCTGCAGCCAACGCGACGGCGGTGGTGTCCGAACCGCCGCGGCCCAGCGTGGTGATCTCGTGCGTGGTGCGGCTCATGCCTTGGAACCCCGCCACGATGGCGATGTGCCCTTTGTCCAGCGCCGTGCGGATCCGGTGGGGGTCGACGTCGATAATCCTGGCTTTGCCGTGGATGCCGTCGGTGATCATGCCCGCTTGGGAGCCCGTGAAGGACTGGGCCGAGGCGCCGAACTTGTTGATGGCCATGGCAAGCAACGCCATGGAAATACGTTCGCCAGCGGACAAGAGCATGTCCATCTCGCGGGCCGGAGCGGAGTCAGTGACCTGCGCGGCAAGATCAAGGAGTTCGTCGGTGGTGTCTCCCATCGCGGAGACCACCACCACAACCTCGTTACCGGCCTTCTGCGCGTCCACGACTCGCTGCGCGACCCGCTTTATGCCCTCAGCATCGGAAACCGAGGAGCCGCCGAACTTCTGAACGACCAGTTGCTTGGTGGTGGCAACCTCGTTGGAGAGCTCGTCGATCTTCACATCGGTAGTGGGCATAGTCATGTGCGCACCCTCACTGCATCACTAGGGTTCGAACGAGGCACGCTGTTTTACAGCTTGGAGCACGCCTGCGTAGTTTATGTGGCCAGTTTATCGCCGCAGGCGGCCGACGCAGGAATTGTGACCGTTCCCAACCACATGCTGGGTCCAACCACATGCTGGAAACACAAGGGACGGGTACAGCACCCCAAGTACCGTACCCGTCCCTTGGCCCGTAGCCAGGTAGGAGCTTAAGGCTTGGCTGACGGTGTCGCTGACGGCTTGGCCGAAGGCTGGCTCAACTTGGTTTGGATGGCCTTAGCTGCCTTCTGGATCTTGTCGCCGTAACCTCCGTTGAGGGCAGCGTCCTTGATCTTGGTCGCGTCACCATCACGTTCCGACGCCGACGCCGCTTCGAGCGTCTTGAGGTCGGTCTGCAAGTTCGCAGGCAGCTTGTTGAAAGCCTGGGTGTGGTGGATCAACACATAGGCGACCTCGTGGGCCTTATCGCCGAACCCGGAAGTGCCGCTGATATCGGTCCTCAGCTCTTCCCGGAGCGCACGGACAAACGGATGCGTGGCTTGGGTTCCGCTCCCTGCTTTCGCGGGTGCCTTCGCCGAGGCCGATGCGCTAGGAGTGGGGGAGGGGCTTGTGGTGTCTGCGGAGGCGCCCGTGACTCCCAGCGCGACTCCGCCGAGCAGGACTGCCCCTGCAGCGGCCGCGCCGCGGATGCGCCAGAGACGGCCGCGGCCGTCCCGCTGTGGCGTGGTGTTCATGATTGCTCCTTAGTGATCCAGTGGACTGACAATTCCACTATTGCCCAGCGATGTCGGAAACGGGTTCAGGGAATGTAAGAGGACTGTAAAGTATGGGCGGCGTGCCACTTGTTGGAGTCTGCAAGAGCGTTCAATGGAGTCATGGAACAACCGACGGCCCAGCCGTCCCGCGGCCTGGTCCTGATCGTGGAGGACGAGCGTGCCATCGCCGATGTGCAACGCCTGTACCTCACCCGGGCCGGTTTCGGGGTGCACGTGGAAACTACCGGGGAAGGCGGTCTGGAACGGATCCGCAGCCTGCGGCCTGTTGCGGTGATTCTCGACGTCGGGCTGCCGGGTATCGACGGCGTCGAGGTCTGCAGGCGCCTGCGCGCCCAAGATGACTGGACCCCGATCATTTTTGTCACGGCCCGCGACGAGGAAGTCGATATGCTCCTGGGATTGGAGTTGGGCGGCGACGACTATATGACCAAGCCCTTCTCACCCCGGGAACTTGTCACCCGGCTCAAAACCGTCCTCCGCCGTACCGCTGGTGTACCCCGGAGTGGCGTGTTGCGCGTCGGATCGGTGGCCTTGGATCCGGATAACCGCAGTATCAGCGTAGACGGCACAGCGGTAGAGCTGACCGCCAAGGAGTTCGACGTGCTTGCCTACCTGATGGCCAGCCCGGGCAGGGTTTTTAGCCGTGAGCAGCTTCTGTCCGCCGTGTGGGGGCAGGCCAGTTACACGGCCGGGCGGACCGTGGATGTCCATATCGCCCAGCTACGTTCCAAGCTTGGCGAGGGCAGCCCTATCAGGACCATGCGCGGCGTCGGCTATTTCGTGGACGGAGGCCGCCCTTGAGCTGGTTACGGTCCCTTGCCGGGCGCATCACGCTGGTCACGGCCGCCGTCGCCGTCTTAGCGGTGCTGGTCACGGGCAGTACCGCCTTTCCCCTGATACGTTCGGCCGCCGTCGAGCAAGCAAGGCAACAACTGGCCCGTCAGGCGGATGCGTTCGCCGCAACCCCGGTTGCCTCCCAGGCGCTGGATTTGCGTGAGAGGCACCTCCTAGGGCCTGACACCTACGAACTTTCAACCATCACGGTCGGCGGCGCCGTCAGCGGAGCTGCAGCTCAACTCCTCAGCACGGGGGAGACGCAGCAAGTACTTTCAGGGGAAAAGGTGTCCCGGACGGTCACCAAGGGCGGTGTGCAGTTCTTGGTGGAGGCTCGAGCACTGCCCAAAGGAGGTGCAATCGTGCTGACCAGGTCCTTGGATGACGTCAACGCAGCCTCCGCCCAACTCCTCCAACGGACCCTGCTTGCCCTCGCCGCGGGCCTGCTGATCGCGGTGCTGGCCGGGACGCTGCTCGCCCGGCGGCTCTCCGGGCCGCTCGTGAGGACTGCTGCCGCCGCGCGGCGGATGGCAGCGGGAGAACGGACCGTCCACCTTGACCCCGATGGGGTGACCGAGGTGCGCGCAGTGGGAGAAGCGATCAACACCCTGGACCACGCGCTCATGGCCAGCGAAGGCAGGCAGCGTGAATTCCTCCTCTCCATCTCCCACGAAATCCGGACGCCCCTGACAGCAATGCGTGGCTACGCCGAGGCGCTCGAAGACGGTTTGATTCCGCAAGAGGACATCGCCGGGATTGGCCGCACGCTCTCCGCCGAGACGGACCGCTTGGATGGATTTGTCCGGGATCTACTGGCATTGGCACGGTTGGAGGCCGACGATTTCACCCTGGACATACAACCCGTGAACATCGCCGTGGTCTTGGAACAGGCGCAGAGCGCCTGGAATGGCGCCGCCGTCCAAGCCGGCGTCGAACTGACGCTCCAACTGCCGGAAACCCCCGATGGGCACCCCGTGCTGGCCCTCACGGACGGGCAAAGACTCCGCCAAATCATCGACGGCCTGATAGGCAACGCCCTGCGGATCACACCACCGGGACAACCCCTAGCCCTCAGGGCATGGCTGGAAGAATCAGGCCGCGTGATCGGCGTCGAAGTTCACGACAGCGGGCCGGGCCTCACTGCCGAGGACGCCGCCGTCGCGTTCGAACGCGGCGCCTTGTCCCGCCGCTACACAGGACAACGCCCTACCGGCAGCGGCCTTGGCCTGTCCATCGCGGCCCGGTTGGCTCAGCGAATGGGTCTCAGCCTGACGGTGGAACCGGTTCCGGCGGGTCAAGGTGCCCGTTTTTGTATCCGTCTCCCGCGTGCGGCTGCTGTTTCGTGATGGTGCTAGATCAGCGCGTTTCTGCGGCCCTCGAAGGCGCGGCCCAACGTTACCTCGTCGGCGTACTCCAAGTCGCCGCCCACCGGCAGGCCAGAGGCCAACCTGGTCACGGTGATGCCAATCGACTTGAGCATCCGTGCCAGGTAGGTGGCCGTGGCTTCACCTTCGAGATTGGGGTCGGTGGCAATGATGATTTCCTGGATGGCACCGTCGTTGAGGCGTGTGAGGAGTTCGCGGATGCGCAGCTGTTCGGGCCCGATGCCTGCGATGGGATTGATGGCCCCGCCCAGCACATGGTAGCGGCCGCGGAATGACCGTGTGCGCTCCACCGCGAGAACGTCCTTTGACTCTTCCACCACACAAATCACCGAAGGATCACGGCGTGGATCCCGGCAGATGTTGCACATCTCCTGCTCGGTCACGTTGAAGCACACCGCGCAGAACTTAACTCGTTCCTTGACGGTAGTGATAGCCGTGACGAGGCGGCGCATGTCCTCGGGGTCCGCCTCAAGGATGTGGAAGGCCAGGCGTTGGGCTGACTTTGGTCCGACCCCGGGGAGCCGACCAAGTTCGTCGATCAGCTCCTGAACTGCACCTTCGTACAAAATTTCCTCGTTTGTTTGACATCAATGCCGCAATTAGCGGGCTTGCAAGGGAGAGCCGTCCAATGCTCGCTCTTCGATCAGCTTTCCGCCCAGAATACGCTCCACCGCCGCGCGTCCAAAGACCCGCGATTCCTCGATGGTTTCATCCTCGGGGCTCGGGATATCCTCCGTGACCGCGGCCGCTGGGGCCTGGGTCCGTACGGGAGCCTGGACCCTGCCAGCTTGCGCCTCAGGGCTGTTGGTCAGCCGTTGGTACAGGCTTTGGCGCCCTGAAGGAACGCTCGACGGCGGTCCCTCCTCCAAGGTTGCGACCGAACCCCGCACTTCCTCGGTCTGCCCAGCCAGGGACGGCCATTGGGCGGGTGCTGGTGCCGGAGCCGCGGCGGGTGCCTGGACCGCGACCGGCTCTTTTGCGGTGTCCGGGATAGCGGCCGGTGCTTGGGCGGCGGCCGGTTCATAAGCGGCGGCGGCATCGCTGCGGCGGGGGTTTTCGGCTTCGCTGGGGTTCCCGTTTGATGTGAGGTTTCCTCTTGAAGAGGGGTTCTCCGCGGACGCTCCGGCTCCCTCAGAGAGGCGGCTAGCTGCCTGGCCTACATTGGAATCCGTGCCAACCACCCACGTGCCTGGTGCCTGCTCAACTGCTCGCGACCAAGGATCCTCGGAAGTGCCGGGTGCTGCCGAACGGGTTGTACTGCTCGCAGCAATCTCAGGGGTGTCTCCGGCGATTGCAGCGGACGCGGGGTACGTCTTTGGGGCGTCTATGGCACCTCGGGAGGTACCCGCAGACGGCGCCGCCTCCATTGGGGGCTCCCAATCTGCAGGAGGCTCCTCGTCCATGGGTGGCGCATCTTCGTCGCGGGGAGGACCCCAATCGTCGTCAGGTTGCGAATAGTCGCCATCACCGTGCTGGGCGGACTGTGCCGCCTTCGATGAGGCGTCCACCCCGGAAGGGATAGCAGTGTTCGCCGCCGGAATGGCCGTGGACTCTTGAGGCGTGGGCCCTTGAGGCGTGGACTGTGCTGGCACCGGAGTAAGGTCACCAGGTGCAGGGTCGGTAGCTTGGGCCGGAACAGATGGTGCGGCGGGAGCGGTTGGTGCAGCCGGGGCAAGGCCCCACGCTGCGTCCACTGCCGAGGCTGGCTGTGTTGCCGAGGGTACTGGCGCCGTTGCTTCCGGGCTCGGTGCCGTCGGCCGGCTAGTAGGCGCTTTTGGGTTTGGCTCAGAGCTCGCTGAGCTGTTGCCACCGGCCACTGCCACAATTTGGCAGTCGATACCGATGGTTTTATGGATCGCTTGGCGAAGATTCTCGGAATGGTCTGCGCGTCCGAAAGCGCCAGCCAAGCCACTCGTAGTGAAGGCCAAGGTCAAAACCTGGCCATCAAACTGGGCCACCTGGGCGTTCGGTTCCACCAGTGCCCATGTGCTTCGCTTGATCTTGCTCAATGTCTGGAGGACGTCCGGCCACGCGCGGCGCAGAACTTCGACGTCGCCACCAGCACTACCAGCCCCTGCGGCACTTCCAGCACCTGCATCACTACTGGCGCCCTCAGCCCCACTAACTGCCGGAGCGGGTGCGGGCTGCGGGGCGGGTGCGGTGCTAGCCGCGGGAGTGCTTGCGGGTGCGTCTGGCTGCGGTTGCCGTGCCTCGGGCTCGGCCACGTGCTCGGGCGCGGCTTGTACGGGCGACGGCTCGGCAGCTGGTTCCGGAGTGGATGCTGGTGCCGCGACCGGAGCCGGTGCCGAAGCTGTAGGCGCGCCGGCTTGTGCGGCAGCGGGCGAGCCAGCCACCGCGCCAGGCGTGGATGAAGCAACGGCAGGCGTACCGGCGTCGTCCGCGTAGTTGAGGCGACGTTCCACGCGATCGATGCGGGCGGCGATACCGCGTTCCGTTTGCTCAGCGCTCGGGAGCAGGATGCGGGCGCAGAGGAGTTCAAGGTGCAAGCGCGGTGAGGTGGCACCTGTCATTTCCGTGAGTGCAGTGTTGGTGACATCGGCGGCCCTCGAGAGCTCGGCCGCGCCCAGGTTGGTAGCTTGGTTGCGCATGCGGGCGATCTGGTCCGCGGGCATCCCGCGGAGGATGGCTTGGGCGCTTTCAGGCATTGCTTGCACGATGATGAGGTCGCGGAAACGTTCCAGCAAGTCTTCGACGAATCGCCGGGGATCGTGCCCCGTTTGGATGACGCGATCCACCGCCTTGAACACCGTGGGTGCATCTGCTGCGGCTATGGCATCGACGACGTCGTCCAGCAGGGAAGCGTCCGTGTATCCGAGAAGCGCGACGGCGAGCTCGTACGCGAGCCCGTTTGGTCCCGCACCGGCCATGAGCTGATCGAGGACCGAAAGGGTGTCGCGGACTGAGCCGCCGCCCGCGCGAATCACGAGGGACAGCACGCCTGGAGCGACGGGAACGTTCTCCTGCTGGCAGAGGAGTTCCAGATACTTCAAGAGCGGTTCGGGCGGCACCAGCCTGAAGGGATAGTGGTGGGTGCGCGAACGGATGGTGCCGATGACCTTGTCCGGCTCCGTAGTGGCGAAAATGAATTTGATGTGTTCCGGCGGCTCTTCAACGATCTTCAGGAGGGCGTTGAAACCTGCCGACGTAACCATGTGGGCTTCATCGATGATGAAGATCTTGTAGCGGTCCCGGATAGGGGCAAACGTCGCGCGCTCGCGGAGATCACGGGCGTCGTCCACGCCACCGTGACTTGCGGCGTCGATCTCTATAACGTCCAGTGAGCCGGAGCCGCCGCGGGCCAACTCGACGCAGCTGGGGCATTTTCCACAAGGGCTGTCTGTAGGTCCCTCGGCGCAGTTGAGGCACCGGGCCAGAATGCGGGCCGAGGTGGTCTTACCGCAGCCCCGGGGACCGGAAAACAGGTAGGCGTGGTTGACACGGTTCTTCCGGAGTGCCGTCATCAGCGGTTCCGTGACGTGTTCCTGCCCGATAACGTCCGCGAACGAGTCGGGTCGGTACCTTCGATACAGGGCAGTTGTAACAGTCACAGGGGAAACCTACCTATAGGGACTGACATTTAAATATAGTGACCCCTCATGCACCCGCCAGAGCCCATCTACCCTTGCTACCTTCCGGTCCTGGGGGAGTTCAACAGGATGACGCCACATGAGGGGCCGTCGACAAGCTTACCCGAACTTACTTCGGGGTTCGAATCGGGTCCGTGGACGTGTGGATAAGGCACGATGACGGCTACAAACCGGTCTCGGCCATTGCATATCGGGCAACCGCGGCGGACCATGTGTAGGTACGCCGATTGGGGCAATCTCAAGATTGTGAGGTGCGGGGCCTGGGGGCGAGGGGCCGGACCCAGCAGCTCAACGGCGCACCGCGAGAATGGGCGCGTTGGGGGCGCCCATTTTTCCGTTAAGCGGTGTTCTCGGAACAAGGACGACGGCGTCTCTCCTCAGGCGATTACACGATGTAAAAATTCTCAGGTACAGTAGTATCTGCTTTCGATTCGGAAGCAAGGAGAATTCGCCTAGCGGCCTATGGCGCACGCCTGGAACGCGTGTTGGGTTAACGCCCTCGGGGGTTCAAATCCCCCATTCTCCGCGTTTGTGATGAGTCGGGACATCCTTCACGGATAAGTCGAGTCATCGGTTACACCCCGGTCTTCGGACCGGGGTGTTTTTCTTTGTCCGGATTCTCTGGGTTGGTAGCCGCGGGCTGCGTTGTGGAACTAACGTCGACGCTCGGCCAAGGACACGATGATCCCGTCCGGACCTCGGACGTAAGCCATGCGCCATACGCCTTCGTATTCTCCGACGCCGCCAACCAGGCCGTAGCCGTCCTGCGAAAGCCGGGCGAGGGCGCCGTCGAGGTCGTCCACCTCGAAGGTGACGTTTCGCAATCCCGGTTCAGTGGACATCGCTTGGGGCGAGCCGGGGCCATGGGGCGGATAGGTGAAGCTGGACAGCTCGAGGGCGGTCCCGCCGTCGGGGGCTCGCAGGGTGGCAATCTCACTCCGGGAGCCTGGAAATCCGATCACAGTGTCCACGAATTCGCCTTCCATGAACATCCGTCCCTCCACCTCCAAGCCCAAGGTCGTGAAAAAGGTCAGCGCGGCCTCAAGGTCGGTTACCGTGATCCCGACGTGATCGAACCGGCGAACAAATGACATGGCGACTCTCCTGTCCTCTCAGCGCAGCCTAACCCGCAGTATCCTCCTGCTGGGCCGCCGCGACGCGTTCGAGGACTTGGCGGCAGGCGAGAATGGCGGGATGGACGCGACCGGCGGTTCGGGTGGACGTAAAGACTGTGCGGTTGGGTAGCCCCGGCAGGTCGATGAGTTTGACCGGGCGGGTTCGGCCGGTCCATACGAGATCCGGCATGAGGGCTACCGCATTTCCGGACTCGATGAGGCGGATCTGCGCTTGGAGGTCTGCGGTTTCGTAACGGACATCGGGTTCAAACCCTGCCGACCGGCAGGCCTGCTCAGCCCAGTGACGTGACGCTGCACCACGGGGTTCCATGACCCATGGCATGGTGGCCGTGTCCGCCAAGGAAGATACCGACTCGCCACCGAGGCCAACCGGGGGAGTGGCTAAGCGGATGGCGTCACTAGTGAGGATCGCCCGATCGAGGCCGCTGTGATGGGGTGCTGCGTGGCCGGGGTATTGCTCCGCTACCACCAGGTCAAAGTCGCGCGCCCAGGTTTCATACAGGGCGGTCTCCGGTTCACGCTGG
This sequence comes from Arthrobacter sp. efr-133-TYG-104, assembly GCF_030208915.1. Lineage (NCBI taxonomy): Bacteria > Bacillati > Actinomycetota > Actinomycetes > Micrococcales > Micrococcaceae > Arthrobacter > Arthrobacter sp. efr-133-TYG-104. The sequence goes on along the minus strand of NZ_JARVTA010000010.1, from coordinate 117,517 downwards.
GTCATCTCCACGCGCACCTCAGGGTACTCGTGCCGCATGATGCTGAGAAAGTCGGGGAGCAGTGCCAACGCGGCGGATTGGAAGACGGCCAAGCGAACCGTTCCTGTCACCATGGACAGTGATGCCGCCAGCTCGGTCTCGGCCCGTTCGAGGGTTTCCAAGAGCGCAGCTGTATGGGCCACGAGGATCTCGGCCTGCGGGGTCAGTTGTACACGCCTGCCGGCTTTGCGGAGCAATTCCACCCCGGCTTCCTTCTCCAGGAGGGTCAATTGCTGGGAGACCGACGAGGGGCTGTACTGCATCGCGTCGGCCACCTCGGCCAGCGTTCCGCGGATCTTCAATTCGTGCAGTAAACGCAGCCTGCGGACATCCAGCAAGGCGGCCTCCAAAGGATCGGATTGGATAACGAATATTCATCAGAAAAGATCGCTTTTCCTAATGGAATTGTAGATCCATACTGATGGAAACAAACAAACTTCTCCGCCCCAGAAGGAGCCTCCATGACCAGCACCCTACCGGATGCCAGCACCCCAAGCACCGAGGATTCAGGCCAATTTGATGCCTTGGCCCAAGAAGCCATCGCGTTGGTTCGTCACTGGTTGACCGAAGCCAGCAAGATCCCTGTGGATGTGTCCGCCCAGCGCCTCGCAGGTGTCCTCAAGGATCCGAACGGCTTGGAGTTCACCGTTGGGTTTGTCGACGGCGTCATCCGCCCGGAGGATCTGGCCGTCGCCGGCCGTAAACTCGCCGAGCTTGCACCAAAGGTGCCCAAGTTCCTCCCTTGGTACATGCGCAGCGCTGTCCGCGTGGGCGGTGTCATGGCGCCCATCATGCCGCAGGTGGTTATCCCGATCGCCCGCCGTGTGCTCCGTGAAATGGTGGGCCACCTGATTGTTGACGCCACCGATGCGAAGCTGGGTCCCGCAATCGCGAAGATCCGGCAGGACGGCGTACACCTGAACGTGAATCTCCTCGGCGAGGCCGTCCTGGGTGAGCACGAGGCGCAGCGCCGCCTGGAAGGCACCCTGAAGTTGCTGGCCCGCGAGGACGTGGACTACGTGTCCATCAAGGAATCCTCCACCGTGGCTCCGCACTCCCCGTGGGCTTTCGCCGAAACGGTCGATCACGTGGTGGAGAAGCTCACCCCGCTTTACCGCCTCGCAGCGTCCTTCCCTAAGCCCAAGTTCATCAACCTGGACATGGAGGAGTACAAGGACCTCAGCATGACCATCGCGGTGTTCAAGCGCATCCTGGATATGCCCGAGTTCAAGAACTTGGAAGCCGGGATCGTCCTGCAGGCCTACCTCCCGGACGCCCTCGGCGCCATGCAGGAATTGCAGGAGTGGGCCGCTGCACGCCGGGCCAAGGGTGGGGCTCCCATCAAGGTCCGTGTGGTCAAGGGCGCCAACCTTCCCATGGAACAGGTTGAAGCTTCCCTGCACGATTGGCCGCTGGCAACTTGGGGCTCCAAGCAGGACTCGGACACCAGCTACAAGAACGTGATCAACTACGCCCTCACCCCGGAGCGCATTGACGCGGTCCGCATCGGCGTCGCGGGCCACAACCTCTTCGACGTCGCGTTTGCCTGGCTTCTGGCCAAGCAGCGCGGGATTGCCGGGCAGGGACAGAAAGCGATCGAGTTCGAAATGCTCCTGGGCATGGCAACGGGCCAAGCCACCGCTGTCCGCAAGGATGTCGGCAGCCTCCTCCTGTACACGCCCGTGGTCCACCCGGGTGAGTTCGACGTCGCCATCGCCTACCTGATCCGCCGCCTCGAAGAGGGTGCAAGCCAGGAAAACTTCATGTCGGCCGTGTTTGAGCTCAGCGAAAACGAGGGCCTCTTTAAGCGCGAACAGGAGCGCTTCCTCGCTTCCTTGGCCAACATGAAGGACGATGTCCCGGGTCCGAACCGCAAGCAGGATCGCCGTCTTCCGGCCGAGCCCGGCCCGCTGGAAGGCTTCCGCAACACCCCTGACACCGACCCGGCCCTCCCCGCCAACCGTGCCTGGGGCCGAGACATCCTGGCCCGCATCCCCGGTTCCACGGCTGGCAACAAGATCGTGGAATCCACCAAGGTTTCCGATGCCGCGGAGCTGGACCGCATCATTGCCACCGCCGTGGACCACGGCAAGGCATGGGGTGCCCGCCCCGCAGCCGAACGCGCAGCCATCTTGCACCGTGCCGGCGACGTTCTCGAGTCCCGCCGCGCCGAACTCCTTGAGGTCATGGCTTCCGAAACCGGCAAGACCATCGACCAAGGCGACCCCGAGGTCAGTGAAGCAATCGACTTCGCGCACTACTACGCTGAGCGCGCCAAGGACTTGGAAACGGTCGACGGCGCCACGTTCGTCCCAGCGAACCTCACCGTGGTGACCCCGCCGTGGAACTTCCCGGTTGCGATTCCTGCGGGCTCCACGCTCGCAGCGCTCGCTTCAGGTTCCGCCGTCGTGATCAAGCCCGCAAAGCAGGCCCGCCGCTCCGGTTCGGTGATGGTCGACGCCCTCTGGGAAGCCGGTGTGCCCCGCGAAGTGTTGGCACTGGTTCAGCTTGAAGAGCGCGAGCTCGGCACCCACCTCGTTTCGCACCCGAGCGTGGACCGCGTCATCCTCACTGGTGGCTACGAAACCGCCGAGTTGTTCCGTTCGTTCCGCCAGGACCTGCCGCTGCTCGCGGAAACGTCGGGTAAGAACGCCATCATCGTCACCCCAAGTGCCGACCTGGACCTCGCTGCCAAGGACGTGGTGTACTCGGCGTTCGGACATGCTGGCCAGAAGTGCTCTGCCGCATCACTGGTGATCCTGGTGGGCTCGGTGGCGAAGAGCGCCCGCTTCCACAACCAGCTGATCGATGCAGCCCGATCCCTGACGGTCGGCTACCCGGATAACGCCACGTCGCAGATGGGGCCGATCATCGAACCAGCCAACGGCAAGCTCCTCAACGCCCTCACCACACTGGGCGACGGCGAAACGTGGGCCATCAAGCCCGAGCGCCTCGACGACTCCGGCCGTTTGTGGTCCCCGGGCATCCGCTCGGGCGTCAAGCGTGGCTCCTACTTCCACCTGACGGAGTTCTTTGGCCCCGTGCTGGGCGTCATGACCGCTGACACCCTTGAAGAAGCCATCGCCATCCAGAACGAGATCGAGTACGGCCTTACGGCAGGGCTTCACTCCCTGGATTCCGCTGAGATGGGTGTCTGGCTGGAGAACATCCAGGCCGGAAACCTGTACGTCAACCGCGGCATCACCGGTGCGATCGTCCAGCGCCAGCCCTTCGGTGGCTGGAAGAAGTCCGCAGTCGGGGCCGGAACCAAGGCCGGCGGCCCGAACTACCTGATCGGCTTGGGCTCCTGGCTCCCCGCAGAAGCCAAGGTCAAGCGCGGCGCCGTCCTTCAAGGTGCGGCTGCCCGGCTGCTCGCTGCTGCCAAGTCCGCCGGCGTCTCCGCTGAGGAAATCCAGACCCTCCAGCAGGCACTCTTCAGCGATGCCGCAGCATGGGAAAGCGAGTTCGGCACGGTCAAGGATGTGTCTGCTCTGACTGCAGAACGCAACGTCTTCCGTTATCGCTCACTGCCGGTCACCATCCGCCTCTCCGAAGGGGAAACGCTCGCTGAACTGATCCGCGTAGTAGCAGCCGGTGCAGTGGCCGGTTCGGCGCTCAAGGTCAGCTCCGCCGTCGTGCTTCCTGACGCTGTGGTATCCGTGTTGGCGGACCTGGGCGTCAGCGTTCGGATCGAGGACGACGCCGCGTGGCTGGCTCGTGCAGCGAACTTCGACGCCGGCCGCATCCGCCTCATCGGCGGTGACTTCGCCGCGCTGAGCGCAGCCATGGGTGGCCGTCCCGACGTCGGGGTTTACCACGGCGCAGTGACCCAAGCCGGCCGCATCGAGATGCTGCCGTTCCTCCGCGAGCAGGCCGTGTCCATCACGGCGCACCGGTTCGGCACCCCGAACCACTTGTCCGACCACGTGATCTAGGCGGCACGCCTGGAATGACGCCGAGGGGTTAGCTTTTGGGGCTTTGGAAACATCAAAGCCGCGAGAGCTAACCCCTCGACCGTTCAGGGGGCACGGGTCGTCACACCTGCGCGTAGCCCAGCCTCTGCAATCTGCGGCGGGCAGCCAACTCACTTGGACCATGCGATCCCAGTGCCAAGCGAACCATGCCCAGCACGGCCCTCGCTGCGGTGATGACGGGCAGAGGGATGGGGCCAAGCCGGGCAGGCCCGATCCCCAGTATGGCGCGGTACTTCGGTTCCAAGCTTGCGACGGCGGCCGCGAACAGAATGCGGTATCCGGGCCTGAGGAGCGGGCTGAGCGGCGGCGTTCGGATGAACGATACTGTCTCGGCGAGGCGTTCATCGGCCCGCAGCACTCCCGAGGAATACCACCTCTCCAATTCGTCACGTACCTGTGCATAGGTGACGGGTGGGTCTTGCACCCCCATCAGTTGGCCCGCCACCGCCCACTCCCGGACGTAGGCATCCGGGCCTCCTGGGATGGCCTGCCCCCAGATGCGGTTGGCCGTAATAAACGAGTCAGCATAAGTGACGTGGACCCAGCGAAGGAGTTCGGGATCGTTGGCGGCGTAATCACGCCGGGCGCCGGTGCCATCCACATAGGTGCCCCGGACGTGCTCGTGGATCTTTCGCACGCGGAGGGTGGCGGCCTCGGCCGCGTCCTTTGAACCGTAGGTCACCGTGAAGATCCAGCGGATGGTGTTGGCCAGGCGGCCGAGGGGATCCTTTTGGAAGCCGGAGTGCTCGTAGACGCCGGCAAGTGCGCCGGGGTGGAGCGCCTGCATCAACAACACCCTGATGCCGGCAATGATGGTGGCCACATGGCCGTGAACTGCCCAGACGGCTGAGCCGGGCAGGTAATAACCGGCGTCGTTCCCTTCCGCGAGGCGCGGCACCCACTCCGGTGGCGTGCCTGAGGTTCCCGTGAAGGTGCGCTGCAGTTCATCCCTGTACTCAGTGAGGTAATTCCTCATGTAGTCCATTCGACCGCGCTTTGCCTGAGCTGTACAGACAAGCGCCGGAGAACCTCAAGACGTCTTGAGCAAAAACTGCGCGAACCTTTCCAGTACCTGCCATGGGGAGCCCTTTATTTCTGGTGTGATTACGGCCACAATGGGGATTGCACGCCAGGCTGGGGTTTGGTGCCGCTGGCTTTTGGGGAGTGTTTTGTGGGCAAGCATCATGATTCAAGCAAGGTCCTCCACCTCGTGCGCATGGGCCGCTTCCGGCGAGTCGCGCTGGCGTGTTTCATTGCCGTCACCGCGTTCTTCGCTTTCGGTTTCCAGCCACTGAACTCCGCTCCCGTTGGTTCGCCCGACGGAGCCTCGACCCAGGCCTTGGCAGGAGCTGTGGCCTTGGGGACCCTCGTGCCCCCGGACGCGCAGACCGCCGTGATTGATCCCAATCCTGAACCTCCGGTCCAAATGCCTGGAACGCCCATGCTCTCCTTCGACCGTGCTGTGGTCCGCGCTGTGGGCAAGGACGGATCCGGTGCGCTGAATGTTGCTTCCGCCGGCTTGGCGAGGCCTCCGGCTGGAAGCCTGTACGCGCCCCTGGAAGTCCTGAATCCGAGTTCACCGTACGGGTGGCGCATCAGTCCGATCACCGGCCTGCCCAATGATTTCCACTGGGGCCAAGATTATGCCGCAGCGTGCGGTACCCGGGTTTACGCTGCCGACGCCGGGGTTGTCCGTGCAGTAGGGTGGCATCCTTGGGGCGGCGGAAACCGTGTGGAAATTGACCATGGAAACGGCCTTGTCACCACGTACAACCACCTGCAGGGCATTGGTGTGACTCTGGGGCAGTCGATTCAGGTGGGCCAAGTCATCGCCGAGGTGGGGACGACGGGATGGTCCACCGGTTGCCACCTCCACTTCGAGACCATTGTCAACGGCCTCCACACCAACCCCAACGGCTGGATCTACCTGCCTACCCATCAAGTGGATCCGCTGCAGAACATCACCATGGTGAGTTACGAACCAGGCGTAGGCACGGGAGTTTCCACCGCGCCGCAGTGGGCCGTCCCGATCGCCGACGCCAGCAACCGCGCGGTCATTGGCGGCGACCAAGAAGTATCCGTAGCACCGCCGGTGGTCACGGCGCCAGCGGCTGGCCAACCCGCCGTCGCGGCCCCCAATCCGCCCGTCGCTGCTCCGCCGTCAACGGTTCCGCCCGCATCGTCGGGAGCGACCCCACCCGCCCAGGCCACCACGCAGGTCCCCGCTGCAACGCCGACGCCGACCCCGACGCCGACTGCCACCCCGACGGCGACTGCCACGCCGACGCCAGCGGCGACGCCAACCCTGACGCCGGCGCCAACCCCGACCGCTACCATCACCCTCACCCCCGTGCCCAAAGCTCCGGCTCCGGTCCCGTCCTCCAAGGCGCCGGCCGTGACACCTCCGCTGCTGACCCCGACAGTGCTGCCGCCCGCAGTGACCCCCACAGCCCCGCCGGTTCCGGCGCCTTCACCGACCTCACCTGTGGCGATCATCCCCGGCACGCTCACCGCGGTGGTCCTGCCGCCCGGTTACGTTTTGGTAGCACCGGGCCTCGTGCGGCGCCCTGATGGCGTGATTGTGCAGCTTTCCTCACTGCTGGTCCCGACCCCCTAGACCCTGTTCCTACGCCGCGGACCCTGTTGAAAGAAAGTAATTTTCCAACATTCCGCCCCGAATTAGCTTGTTGTTGGCTTTCTGTCTGGTTGGATTAAGGCAACTGGATTGACACGGGAGACGCCGTCTCCCACCAAACGCTAAGGCAGCTATGGAGCTCATCGAGGCCGAACACCCCAAACCAGGTCATGTGCTTTTGCACTTGAGCGATCTTCACTTGGTGGGGGGACCGAACGAGCTTCATGGCTCGGTGGACAGCGCAGCCAGGCTTCAGGAGATCTGCGATCAGATCGTGGCTTCCCGCATCAGGCCCGAGGCCATCGTCTTTACCGGGGATTTGGCGGACAAGGGTGAAACCGAGGCATACCTGCGCTTGCGCACCATGATCGAGCCAGTGTGCCGCTCATTGGGTGCACGGGCGATCTGGGCCATGGGCAACCACGACAACAGGGCCAATTTCCGCGCAGCTTTCCACGACGCTTCCGAAGCCAGCAGGCCCCAGGATCCGGTGGACCGCAGCTACTTTGTGAACGGCCTGCGCATCATCACCCTGGACACCACGGTTCCGGGCTACCACTACGGGCAGTTGTCCGAGTCGCAGCTGGACTGGCTGGCTTCGGAATTGGCCACACCAGCGCCGGACGGCACGATCCTGGCGATGCATCACCCGCCTGTGCCCTGCGTCCAGGATATGGCCGTTTTGGTGGAGCTTCGCGGCCAAGCCGACCTGGCCGCCGTCGTCCGGGGTACGGACGTCCGCGCCATCCTCGGCGGCCACCTGCATTACTCCACGACAGCGGACTTCGCCGGCATTCCGGTGTCGGTCGCCTCTGCCACGTGCTACACGCAGGACCTGGGCGTGCGCGCAGGCGGCCAGCGCGGTCGCGACGGTGCCCAGTCCTACAACATGGTTCACGTTTACGAGCACACGATTGTGCACTCGGTGGTCCCGATGTCCGGGGGCGCGACAGTGGGCGAACCCTTGGACGCCGCTGAGGTGCAGCGGAGGCTCGCCGAAGCCGGTGTCCGGATTCCCAAGCACTCGCGCCGCGGAACCCTTATTTCTCCCAGGGTGCCTTGACGGGGAAGTACTTCTCCAGGAAGTCCGTCACTACTTCGGCGCGCTCATCCGCCTCGACCTCAGGAAAGCTGCCGTCGTTGAGGCAGAAAAAGTCCATGTGACGCTTCGCCAGTAGCTTGGGCAGATAGTGGAGCCCGGCCCACATGGTGGTGTCCACGTACCGGACTCTCGCGGCCGTCTGGGTGACGGCGCGGCCCGTCAGCAGGGCGTAGTAGTGGTAGAAGGAATTGGTCACTGAGATGTTGTCGGCCGCCCTGAAACGGCTGGCCGCGGTCTTGGCGAATTCCGCGGGGAACTCCTTCTCCATCTTGGCCACCACGCTGCGGCGAAGGGGTGCAGCGGTGTGTTCGAGGTGGCGGGTAGTGATCCGGCCGAACCTTTCCCACAGCAGTTTGCGGTTGACCCGTGCTGCGTTCTCGAAACCGCTGCGTTCGGCATCGTTCTCACCGAGGCCGATCCGGGTGTCGGCCTCGATGAACTTGGTGATGCCGCCCGGTGTGAAGAACATGTCCGGCCCCACCGGGCGGCCGAAGAACATGTCGTCGTTGGAGTAGAGGAAATGCTCTGACAATCCCTCAATGTGGTGCAGTTGGCATTCCACTGCTTGGGAATTGTGCGTGGGCAGCACCGACGGGTCGGCAAAGAATTCCTCGCTGCGCACGATCGTAACCGATGGGTGGTCCGCGAGCCATTTCGGTGCCGGGGAATCGGTGGCGATGAAGATCCGGCGGATCCAAGGTGCGAACATGTGTACGGACCGGAGCGCGTATTTGAGTTCATCGATCTGCCGGAAGCGTGCCTCATGGTCGTCGCCTTCACCGAGGACCGCTCCGGCCTGCTGGGCGCGTCGTGCTGCAATGTAGGCTGGATCGCTGCCATCCACCCAGGAAAAGACGATGTCGATATCGAAATCGATGTCGCTGGCGTGGTCGGCAAACATGTTCTCGATGGTGGGCCACGCCAGGCCGTGCCGCTGGACTGTGCCGCGCACCGCGTCCTGCCGGAGCATTGTGCGGCGGGTCAACGAATTCTCCACCGGAAGCTCCAGATGGTCGCCCTCGAACCTCCACAACTCAAGCTGCACGCCCAAAGCCGGTCCGTACCAGAGGCCACCGCCCGGTTCCACCCTGGGCCGGTACAGCCGGAAGATCCTCGCCTTGCGGTTTGCGGACAACTCACCGTCAGCAACCAGGACCGAGGCTTTCCGTTTGGCGTCAACGGTCATGGAGTAGAACGGCTCGTCATGGAAGGCTCGGACCAGTGCCTCCCGGACCTGTCGCCGCGCTTCCCAATCCACGGCAATGACCGGACGTTCGTCGTTGCCCCTGACCAGGATGAAGTCGACGTCGGCTGCTTCCAAGGCTGCCCTGACCGCCAGAAGATCGGACACCATGGCCTGCTGCGGGGTCAGGTCGCTGATGACCATGGCGTACCGCCCGCGGTGGCGGACGACGTCGGACCTGTGTCTGAGGTTCGCGACGACGGCAGGGGAGACTGCCTCGGCAACGGCCTCCTCTTCCACGGTGGGGCTGCCATGGTAAATCGGATCAACTGGTGCTTGCGTGATGGCGTTTTTCTCCGGAATCTGTGGGGCGGGTAGCTTTGGGGGCATCTGCGGGGTGTCGGCCTAGATGGACAGCGCTTCACGCCAACTGCGAAGGAAGGCAGCGCCGGCGTCATCATGGATGACGTCCTCCGCGAGGCCCAGGTCAGTTGCCGTGAGGATGGGGTAGGGCTTCACCGGTACGCCGTCGGCGGGTCTCACGTCCACGTGCTTGACGTCATGGTCATTGTGGTGAAGCCAGTCTGCCATGGCGTAGTCCGTACGGGAATCACCTACCGTCCGCCACGAGAGGGGTGTGATGCCGTGTGCCGCCAGGAGCTCCACGGCCCTACTGGCTCCCAGGTCCTTGCCGAGCCGAACCGATTCAATATCCGTGGAGATAATGGTGGGGTCCAGCCTGTAGTCCGCGGCGTCGTCGGATTCGGGAGCGTGGTGGTCCAGGATCGCGGCGTCGAGGCCGTGGAGGCCCATGAGGTCCAAGGCATCGGAGTCAAAGAGTTTCTGTTCCGCCAAGTAATCCTCGTTGGCAACGTCCAGGCGCTGCTCCACGGAGACCATGGCGCGCTTGGTCTCGTCGAAGAACATATGCGTCGAGTAGTCCTCGGCCACGAGCCTGCGAACGTCGTCTCCGTACGCCGTCGGAACAGCCAGCTCGTTATCCACATGGATGGGGCCTGCCCCTTGGGCGGTGTAGCTGAACCACACTGCGCCTTTTTCGCAAACAGCGTGGATCACCGTGTCGGTGGGCATGCCGGCAGCGATCATGGGCTCCATGACCTGCTCACAGATGAACGCATCTGAGCGGCCGGTATTGAAGATGACGGGGATGCCCGCCGAGGCAAGCGCCACAAGATCGGTGATGATGTCCGGCTTGACGTCACGCGTCACGGGACTGGCGATGGGGCCGTCGACGTCGAGCAGCAACGCCAGTGGGGGCGTGGTGCGGGCAGCGGTCCGGCCAGTACCTGGGAACGGTTGGGTCATGGTTCTATTCTGTCAGTCCCAAGGCGGTAGGACCCAGCTATGACGCCCCACCACGATAATCACCTTTTGGCTACAACCTGTCCGTGCCCGGGGTCAAAAGTTCCGTTACGGCCTCTTCTTCCCTAGGCTTGCAGGGTGATCTTCAAAGCTGTGGGCGAGGGACGCCCGTACCCTGACCATGGATATACCGCGCCACGCGACTGGGCGGCCCTGCCTCCGCGGCCGGTCCGCCTCGATGATTTGGTGACCACCAAGAGGACCCTGGACTTGGAGGCCTTGTTGGCTGAAGATTCCACATTCTTCGGTGACCTTTTCCCGCACGTCGTCCAGTACCAGGGCGTCATGTACCTCGAAGACGGCCTCCACAGGGCCGTGCGCACCGCGCTGCATCAACGCACTGCCATCCATGCCCGCGTGTTGGTGATCGATGGCTAGGCGTCCCCGGGACGTCACCCAGCTTCACGGGCACAGGGTTGTGTCCGGCCAGGAGCTCCGGGCAACTTTTGCCGAGGATGAGGAGGCGCGGCGCGGTAGTTTTGCCCGTCGGCTCCTGCACGGCATCGTCCTGGTCCTTCTGGTTGGCGTGATCTGCGCCGGAGCCGTGGGGGCTTGGGCCGTCATGAACGGAGTGATCAAGGTGCCCTCCGCGGTGGCCAGCAAAGCGCCCACCAGCCTGTGCCCCACCACCACCTTTGACTACGTCCCGAACACAACGGTGAACCTGAATGTCTTCAACGCCACCACCCGGGGCGGATTGGCGAAGACCGTGGCCGATCTGTTTGTGGCACGCGGCTACAAAGTAGGCGGTGTAAGCAACAGCAGCACCGCTTACACAGGCGTTGGCGTGGTGGTCTCCGGCGTCAAGGGCGAGGCTGCAGCATTCAACATCCAACGGAATCTTGCCGGCACCGATTATTTCCAGGACAACCGCACTGATGGTTCCGTGGACGTCATTCTCACGGCCGGCTACGAGCGTTTGGTGGAGCCTCAACTCGTGGACCAGAGTCCCGGCAAACTGCAATGCCCGCGGGAGGACCTGCGGATTGCGGACAACGCTAAATGGCCGGTGGTCCCGACACTGCCGGCGGGACACTAGCGCCCGCGGAACAGAGAAGCTGCACATCGTCCAGGCGTACGGCATGTCCGGCTGCATCGAACCGTGCGCCGGCTCCCAATTGGATGAAGCGCACCGTCTGGGCCGCATACGTCTCAAGCGGCGTCGGGGATTCAATGGCTGTGTGTGATTCCTCCGCCGGCCGATTGCGGCGCGCGGCGCTGGCCGAAAGTGTCCCGTGAATGAGCCGGGCCAGTTGGGCAATATCAATGTCCGGGAGATAGCCCTGCTGTACACCATCACGGAGGATGTCCTGGAGGAGGACGTTGAGATCCCCCACATGGTCCGCGAGCTTGGCGAACGAGCCTGGGGACAGGACGGCGGCCATCGCGGGGCCGGGCGGCAGATGGCGGCGGCTGAGGTCCTCCACCTGCGCGCGAACGTAGAGGGCAAGCCTGTCTACGGGGTTTTCGAGCGCCTCGAGCGCTTCCCTGAGATCCTCGATGAACCGCTCGGTCTCATCCAAGGCGTACGCAATGAGCAACTGCTCCATGTCGGCGTAGTAGTTGTAGACGGCGGTACGCCCCACCTCGGCGTGGCGGGCGACGTCGGTCATGGTCAAGCCGGGCAGTCCATGGGTGAAAAGCAGTTCGCCGAAAGCCTTCAAGATACGGCGTTGGGTCGCGGCGCGTTGGGCTGCATTCGTGGCGGCCGTGATCTTGGGCATGTAGACACTTTACCGTTATCTGTCACTAAGAGTCGTCATGGTCCTCCCGCCGCTTTCCGGGCGCGGACCTGCCCGAATTCGCGTACCATCAGGGGAATCGGACAATAACTTCACGAGGGGAACTGTTGCGGGCAACGGTTAAGGATGTGGCCCTGCGGGCAGGGGTGTCACCAAAAACGGTCTCGAACGTGATGAATGGAATCGTGCCGGTCAGTGGCCCAACGCGTCTGCGGGTTGAGCAGGCCATGCAGGAGCTCGATTACGTGCCCAACCTCTCTGCCCGTGGCCTCCGCAACGGCAGGTCGGGAGTCATAGCGTTGGCCCTTCCGGATCTCGCTACCCCGTTCTCCGCCGAGATCGCCCACCACATTGTTGAGGTCGCGCACCAGCAAGGCTGGAGTGTCCAGATAGAGGAAACCGGCTCGGACCCGCACCGCGAGGAGGAGCTGCTGACCCGGGCCCGCTCCAACCTCATCGATGGGCTCATCCTGAACCCGGTTGTCCTTGATGAGAGTGCAGTGCGGGTGGGGGTGGCGTTGCCGCCGGTGGTCTTGCTGGGGGAAGTGACCCAGCAATTGGCTGACAGGGTGTTCGTGGACAGTTTTGCCGCGGCCAGGGACATGACCTTGGCCCTTGCCAAGCCGGGGCGGAGGCGCATTGCGGTCCTTGGTGTGAACCGCGGGCGGAACTCAGCCACTGCCATCCAGCGAAGGGCCGGTTATGAGGCCGCGCTTGAATCCTTGGGGATACCTCAGGACGAGTCCCTGATGATTTCGTGCGAGAGTTGGCACCCTTGGGCTGCTGCCGAAGCGTTGAACGAATACCTGGAGGAGAATCCGGTTCCCGAAGCGCTCTTCTGCTTCACGGACTCCATGGCGATCGGCGCCCTGAGTGCTCTGTGGAAGCGTGGCGTGCGCGTTCCGGAAGACATTGCGGTTGCCGGCTTCGATGACATTGCCGATGGCCGCTACGCGGTCCCTTCCCTGACCACGGTCTCCTTCGATAAGCGGAAGATCGCAAAGGAGGCCCTGCGTCTGCTCACGGAGCGCATGGCGGACAGGAGTCATGCCCAACGCGTAGTCTCGGTGGACTTCTCCATTGTGGAGAGGGAAAGCAGCCGGGCCTGAGGCCGGCCAGCCCGCTAAATTCATCATGTTTGCGCTAACAATTTCTCTTGTCCTGTCGATTACATCGATGTAATGTGAGTGCTGCGTCACCCGTCGGGCCACCTTCCTCCGAACGCAGGCGCACCGGAACCGGACTATGCACTGAGATTTCGCAATGAGCTTTCGCAGTGAATTTCGCACTGAGTTCACGCAAGGAAGCTGGACCCTTTCAGCGGACCCATCCAAAGGAGTGACGGGTGAAGCAGTATGAATCCCTTGCCGGGAAACAGTTGTCCCGGAGACAGTTATTGACAGGATCAGCAGCCGTCGGAGGGCTGGCACTCGCCGGTAGCCTGGCCGGTTGCGGTGGACCAGCCCAAGCTTCGGCGGTCCAAAACATCGATTTTTGGCATCTGCTCTCCGGCGGAGACGGCATCAAGATGCAAGGCATGATCGACAAAGCCAACCAAGCTAACCCTGGCTTCAAGGTCCACCCCACCGTGCTTGCATGGGGGCCGCCTTATTACACGAAGCTGGCTATGGCTTCGGCAGGCGGGCGGCCACCCGAGGTGGCTATTATGCACGCCAGCCGAGTCCCCGGGTACGCGCCGGGTGGGCTGATCGAGCCATGGGACCTTGGCCTTCTTGAAGAACACGGTGTCACCAGCGCAGATTTCGCGCCGCGGATCTGGGAGAAGAGCCAGCAAAACGGCAAGGTTTTCTCCCTTGCCCTTGATTCCCATCCGTTCGTGATGTTTTACAACACCGACATCGCCGGAAAAGCAGGGCTTCTTGGCAGTAACGGCCAGCTCCAGGCGGTCAACTCGCCCCAAGAGTTCATGGGCATGGCCAAAGAGATGCAGAAAGTGACTAAGGCGCACGGCTTGTCCTTTGGATACCTGGCGCTTGGATCCCAGATGTGGCGGTTGTTCTACACCCTCTACAAGCAACATGGGGCGGACATCGAATTGACGCCCGGTCAGCCCATGAAAGTTGACCGGGATGCGGCCATTGAGTCCTTGGAGTTCATGGCATCGCTCCTGGATGACACCATTGCCGCCAGCAGCGGCGACATCAATACCGCCATCGCCGAGTTCGCGCGCGGTGACTCAGGCATGCTGTTCAGCGGAGTCTGGGAAATCCCCACCATGAAGAAGGCCGGCTTGCCCTTTGACGCGGCCACCATTCCCACGCTCTACGGAACTCCGGCTTCCTACGCGGACTCCCATTCGTTTGTCCTGCCACGGCAGCTCACGGTCAACGACGAGAAGCGCCGCGCCGTCTACAAATTCGTGACCGATGTCCTCAAGGGTTCCCTGTCCTGGGCGGAAGCAGGCCATATTCCTGCCTTCCAGCCCGTGGTCAAGACTGCCGAATACCGGAAACTGACCCCGCAAATCCATTACGCCAACGCAGCGGACATCATCGCCTATGATCCCGAGTCCTGGTTCAGTGGCTCCGGCTCGGACTGGCAGACGTACTTCGGGGAGAACATCCAGAACGTGCTGTTGGGGCGGGACAAGGCCTCTGTGGGGTGGGATGCCTTCGAACGCAGGACCAATACCCTTCTTTCCCGTCCCAACCCGGTCTAACCGGTTCACGTACCGAGCGACAAAGGAGTCCTTCATGAGTTCAACTACCCTGTCCCGCCGGAGATCCGTGAGCAGGACGCAAAGCAACGTCAGTGGATGGGGTTTCGCCGCCCCGTTCCTGCTCTTCTTCCTGGTTTTTCTGGTCTGGCCCATTCTTTACGGCTTCTACATGAGCCTCACCGGCAAGTCGCTGACCGGAGCCAACAACGGGCTTATCGGCTTTTCGAACTACACCGAAGCGTTCGGCGACGCAGACATGTGGCATTCGCTGGGCAACACGCTCTACTTCACCGTGATCAGCACAGTTCCGCTGGTCCTCGTGGCGCTGGTGATGGCCGCGCTGCTCAACATCGGGCTTCCGGCCCAGTGGCTGTGGCGCCTGTCCTACTTTGCGCCGTACCTCTTGGCATCCACGGTGGTGTCCCTGTTTTTTACATGGATGTACAACCCCCAACTAGGGCTCTTCAATGACATGCTCTCCAAGGTCGGACTACCCAAGGTTGCGTGGCTCAACGATCCCAACGTGGCCATGTGGGCAATCGTCATTGCCACCCTTTGGTGGACTGTGGGTTTCAATTTCCTGCTCTATCTGGCGGCTATGCAGAACATTCCGGCCCAGCATTATGAAGCGGCGTCCTTGGACGGCGCGGGTACTTGGCGACAGTTCTTTTCCATCACGTTGCCCCAGCTGGCACCCACTACGGTCATGATCGTGCTCCTTCAGATCCTGGCATCGCTCAAGATCTTTGATCAGGTGTACCAAATGACGGCGGGCGGTCCCGCGGGATCAACCCGGCCGGTAGTGCAGTACATCTTTGAGACCGGCTTCACCGGTTACCGGCTCGGTTACTCCGCAGCCATTTCCTACATCTTCTTCGGACTGATCCTGGTTGTCTCCATCATGCAGTTCGTCATCACACGCCGCAGGAGTGCATAATCATGGCCACACCTACACTCACCCGCACGGCCGGCGGATCCACACAAAGCCTTGGCAGCCACAGGCTCCGTCCCGTCCGCAAGAAACCCACCATCGGCCGGATAGCCGCTGTCGCCCTGGCCGCAGTAATCGCCGTCCTGTGGCTGATCCCTTTCGCATGGGCCACTGTCACCGCCTTCAAGAGCGAGACGGATGCGGCGGCTTCCAAGATCAGCTGGGTTCCGCCGTCGGGCTTTACCTTCGACGCGTTCGCCAAAGTTTTCCAGGACGGCAACATTCCTCTCTGGACCTGGAACTCGCTCTATACGTCGGCGGCCATCACGGCGATAACGCTGGTGATCTCGGCGCTGGTTGCTTACGCGCTGTCAAGGATCGACTTCAAAGGTAAGAGGATGCTGATGACGGTCATCATTGCCTCCATCATCGTCCCGCCGCCCGTGCTGATCATCCCGCTCTTCTACCAGATGTTGTCGCTGAACCTGATCGATACTTCCTGGGCCATCATCCTGCCGCAGGTCATCCACCCGGCCATGGTGTTCGTGCTGAAGAGGTTCTTCGACCAGATCCCGCGCGAACTCGAGGAAGCCGCAGTGATGGACGGTGCCAGCCGCTTGCGGATCTTCACCCGGATCATCCTGCCGTTGTCCCGGCCCATCCTGGCCGCCGTCGCAATCTTTGTTTTCATCGGCGCGTGGAACAACTTCCTGTGGCCGTTCATCGCGACCAACGACAGCAACCTGCTCACCCTCCCCGTTGGCCTGCAAACCATCAAGAGCGCCTACGGCATCCAGTACGCGCAAAACATGGCGTCCGCGTTGTTGGCGGCGCTGCCCCTGATCGTGATCTTCCTGTTCTTTCAACGCCAGATCATCAAAGGCATTGCGACGACGGGACTCGCCGGAACCTGATCGGCACCACACGCTTACCACCAATTTCAGAACAGCACCAAGGAGATTAGGAGATACTGCACATGTCACGCGCACGGATCACCCTCGATCGCGACTTCACGATCGGCGAAGTACCCCGCCGCCTTTTCGGCTCCTTCGTGGAGCACATGGGCCGCTGTGTCTATACCGGCATTTACGAACCCGGACATCCTGAGGCCGATGAGAACGGCTTCCGCCAAGACGTCCTCAAGCTCGTCAAGGAACTGGGGGCCACCGTTATCCGGTACCCCGGCGGTAATTTTGTTTCCGGTTACAACTGGGAAGACGGCATCGGACCGCGTGAGAACAGGCCGCGGCGGCTGGATGGTGCCTGGCACACCGTGGAGACCAACGCCTTTGGTTTGCACGAGTTCGTGGACTGGTCCAAACAGGCCGGCACCGAAATCATGGAGGCCATCAACCTGGGCACCAGGGGAGTGGAAGCTGCCCGTGAAATCGTGGAGTATGCCAACCACCCCGGTGGGAGCTATTGGTCAGACCTTCGCGCAAAGAACGGCCACAAGGACCCCTTCGGCATCAAGCTATGGTGCTTGGGCAATGAAATGGACGGGCCATGGCAGATCGGCCACAAGACCGCTGAGGAATACGGACGCCTCGCCCAGGAAGCCGCCAAGGCCATGCGGTTCGTGGACCCGGACATCGAGCTGGTGGCTTGCGGGAGCTCCAATTCACGGATGCCCACCTTTGGCGCTTGGGAGCAGACCGTACTCACGCAAGCATATGAAGAGGTGGATTACGTCTCCCTCCACGCGTACTACTTCGAGGAAGAAGGCGACGTCGGCAGTTTCCTCGCGTCCGCCGTCGACACCGACTACTTCATCGAGTCCGTCGTCGCCACAGCGGACGCGGTGCGTGCGAAGGGAAAGCACAAGAAGCACATCAACCTGTCCTTCGATGAGTGGAACGTCTGGTACCAGCGCGGTTTGGACACCGAGGACCAGCCACACAACGTGATCAAGGCCGGATGGCGCGAGCACCCCCGGATCATCGAGGACAAGTACAACGTCACGGACGCCGTGGTGGTGGGAACGTTGCTCAACTCGCTCCTCCGCCATGGGGACCGGGTCAAGATCGCCAACCAGGCACAGCTGGTCAACGTGATCGCGCCCATCCTGTCCGAGGAAAACGGGCCGGCGTGGAAGCAGACCATTTTCCACCCCTTCGCACGGATGGCAGAGCTCGCCAAAGGCCAGATCCTGCGGCTCTCCGTGGACTCGGACAAGTACTCCAATGCCCGCTTCGGTGACACGGACCTGGTGGACGTCAGCGCGACCTGGAACGAGGAAACGGGGCGGGTGGCCTTGTTCTTCGCCAACCGCGGGTTGGAAGAAGCCGCCGACGTCGAGGTGGCGCTTCGCGGTTTTGACGCCCAGCAGGTGGTACGCGCCGAGGTCCTCGAGATTCCCGACGGCGGCGACCGCTTCACGACCAACGCCCAGGACCAGCCGGGCCGGGTGGGCTTGACGCCGCTGGAAGGCGTGAAGGCGCACGGTTCAGAGCTGCGACTGACGCTGCCCGCCCTGTCCTGGGCCGTCGTCGAGCTTCATGTAGCGAAAGGCTAGCCCCGCACCCAACTGGGGGACAGCAAACGTCGCAATGAACGCTCATTGCGACGTTTGCTGTCCCCTACATGGGTTAACGCACGACGGCGGGGGCTACTTAGATGCTGCAGCCGTCGGGCCCGCAGGCCTCGCCGTCCGAAGCGCCGACCGGGATCAACGGGTTGGCTTCCTGCCACGCCTGGTTCAATGCTTGGGCGAAGAGTTCAGCGGGCTGGGCGCCGGAAATGCCGTACTTGCGGTCGATCACGAAGAATGGGACGCCCGTGACGCCGATGGCCCGGGCCTCATTGATGTCCTCGTTGACGGCGTCGGTGAACTTGTCCGTGGTGAACAGTTCCGCAACCTCGCTGGCGGGCAGTTCCAATGCTGCCCCAAGCGCGGTGAGGTATTCCTCGCTGCCGATGTCCTTGCCGTGCTCAAAGTGGTCACTGAGCAGGCGTTCCTTGGCAGCGTCCTGGTGGCCATGGGAGGCAGCGAGATGGATGAGGCGGTGGGCCGTGAAGCTGTTGGCAACCACAACAGTGTCAAAACGGTAGTCCAAGCCCTCACCCTTGGCGGTCTCCGTGACGTGGCCGAACATCTGCTGGACTTGCTCAGGGGCCATGCCTTTGCGCTTGCTCAGATAGTCCAGCTCAGTGCCGTCGTAATGCTCCGGGACTGATGGGTCCAGTTGGTAGCTCCTCCACTGAACTTCCACGGAATCGCGGTGCGGGAACTGGGCCAATGCGGTCTCAAAGCGGCGCTTGCCGATGTAGCACCACGGGCACGCGACGTCTGACCAGATCTCAATCTTCATGGCAGCTACAACCCGTCCAGCCGGTACAGCATTCCCAGGGTGGGTGTTATTTTCCTCACCGGCAGGGCAAAGTGGAAGGGCGCATGCCGTTGGATCAGACTAGGACCAAACCATCGGCCCGCCCCACTGCGAAGGAGACATACCCGCCATGACAGCTTGGAACGAAGACCCGGTGGCCCAGGCCTCCGTGCCCGGTGCCGTAACCGTCGTCGAGGGGACTTCCTTCTGTATCTCAGGGCCTTCCGGTGACATCCAGGGAGGCGGCGCCCAAGGTGCCTACTATCAGGACACGCGGGTCGTGTCGCGCTGGGTCCTGACGGTGAACGGCGCGCCCCGTGAACCATTAACCGGGCGAAACCAGGCTGCCTACCACGCGGAGTTTATCGGGCGGGGCCGGTCAGCCGATGGGAAATTCGATACCCCGTTGGTGGTTCAGCATGAACGGCATGTGGGGCCAGGACTTCGAGATGACATCGTCATCCGGAACTACTCGGCACAGCCTGCTACCTGCCGCATCGACTTAGCGCTCGACGCCGATCTGGAGGACCTCTTCGACATCAAGGGCGGGAACACGGGCAAAGCCGAACCGCCGAGGCGCAGCATCGGCCATGAGGTACTGAGTTTCACCTCTGAAGATGCCGACGGGCAACGGCGCGGAGTGACCTTCCAGGCGGCGGGCAGCACCCCAACCGATGAGGGCCTCACGTTCCACGTCAGCATCCCGGCCCGCGGTACCTGGACCACCAGCGTCATCGCTACGCCCCTTACCAACGGCGAAAGCCCGGACGAGCCGTTTTCCGCAACAGCACCGCCGGATGGCAGCGTGGGAGTCCGCCGACACCGCGCCTGGGAAGAGCACGTGCCGCGGATATCCGTGACGGATGCCAATGTTCAACAGACTTTGGTCCACAGCCAACAGGATCTGGGCTCGCTCCGTATCTTCGACCCCCACCATCCCGGCCGCGTGGCCGTCGCAGCGGGTGCGCCGTGGTTCATGGCGCTGTTTGGACGCGATTCCCTCTTGGCCTCCTATATGTCCCTCATGGTGGACCCCGGCCTGGCGGCGGGAACACTCCAAACCCTGGCCGACCTCCAAGGCAGCAAGGTCGATACTGACTCCGAAGAAGAACCCGGCCGTATTCCCCACGAGGTCCGCCTTGGCACCACCGCCGGGCAGTCGCTCGGCGGGACCGCATACTACGGAACAGCCGATGCCACCCCGCTCTTCGTGGTCCTGTTAGGCGAACTGAGCCGGTGGGGAGTGGATCCGGAGCTCGTTAATTCGTTGGTGCCCCATGCTGACCGCGCTATCCAGTGGATGGAGAAGTACGGGGATCGCGACGGCGACGGGTTCATCGAGTACCAACGGCCAAACGAACACGGCTTGGTCAACCAAGGATGGAAAGACTCCCCGGACGGGATCAACTTCGCTGACGGCCGGATGGCTGAGGCCCCCATTGCCCTGGCCGAAGTACAGGCCTACGCCTACGCGGCTTACGTGGCGCGCTCATTGCTCGCACGGGAAGCGGGGGACGCCGCTGTCGAGCGTCGCTGTGCCGAGCGGGCCGCGGCGCTGAAGCAAGCCTTCAATGAAAAGTTCTGGCTGCCGGAAAAGGGCTACTTCGCCCTAGCCTTGGACAAAAACAAGCAGCCCGTGGATTCCTGTACCTCCAACATGGGCCACTGCCTGTGGGCCGGGATCGTCGATGAGGACAAGGCTTCCCTTGTTGCCGAGCGGCTGATGTCCGCCGAAATGTTCACTGGCTGGGGGATCCGCACCCTCGCCTCGGACATGGGCGCTTACAACCCCGTCAGCTACCACAATGGCTCGGTATGGCCGCACGATACTGCGCTCGCGGCCACCGGCCTGATGCGCTACGGCTTTGTGAAGGAGGCCGGCCGGCTGGCGCTCGGATTGTTCGACGCCGCCAAGCACTTCGGCGGTCAGCTTCCGGAGCTGTTTTGCGGCTTTGGCCGTGACGACTTCTCGGAGCCCGTTCCGTACCCGACGGCGTGTTCCCCACAGGCATGGGCAGCCGCCACGCCGATCCAACTGGCCCGGGTCCTGCTTCGACTGGACCCGGATTTCACCCGAAACGTCCTCCACCTGGCTCCGATCCTGCCCGAGGAAATTGGCGAGTTCCAAGCTGATAACGTGCTGCTCGGATCGTCCCGAATCAGCGTCCAGGCGTCGGGTGTGAACGGCACGGTGGCAGGGCTTCCGAATGGCTTGGTTCTGCGCACGGAGCCTTGGCTAGAGTTCGTGCTCCATGACGAAGTCGTGCTCCACGGTATTTCCGAGCCTGAATGACTTGGTCCCTACCTTCCGGAAGCCGCTCTTCTCGTAGAACCGGATGGCCTTGGCGTTCTCGCTGTTCACGCCGAGCCACACCACGGAGGCACCCTTGTCTGCAGCATTAGCCAAAGAGGCCCGCATGAGCCGTGCCGCAGCCCCTTTACCGTGGTGGTCGGGGTGGACGTAGCATTTGCTCAGTTCCGTGGCGGGGTGTGCTGTGAGGACCGACGCGACGTCGTGGTTACTGGTCCGTTTGGCTACGAGCATGGTGTAGCCCCTGAACTCTCCGGCGTCGTCGAGTACCAGAACGGTGATGTTCGCGTCGGCGAGGTACTCCTTGAAGTTGCCTTCGCTCAGGTTCCGCTCGACGTGGGCCTCGATGTCCTCCGGCGACGAGCCGGGCGGGCACGCCAGCGGAAAGGTGATGGCTGCCAACTCGGCCAGCTTGCCGGCGTCGTGCGTCGTTGCGGTGCGGACGGTTTCAGCCATGTGGTTCCCCCTTGGAGCGTTTCTGCGGGCAATGCGCCTCACAGGCATCCTAAGGGAAGTGGCTGTGCGCTGACCCCTATGTTGCTGTGAGGTTTAGCATGCTTGTAGGCAGCAACGCATTATCACGCACGGGTTAGGATCTTGGGTGGCCGTAGTAGTGGGGTGGATCAGCTTCCCGGTTGGGTTGCTCCTGTTGATTTGGACGTGGACAAGCGTGATCGGCGCTTTGATCGTGCCCCGTCAGCACAAACACAAACTCTCGGCGGCTGCGGCCGTTATCGCCGAGGCAATTTTTTCTGTTGCCCGCAGGCCCATCAAAACGTACAGGAAGCTGGACAGGCTTCTGGCATGGCAAGCGCCGATGCAGCTGTTCATCAGGCTGGGCATGTGGATGATGTTGTTGTATCTTTCCTTCGCGCTGATGCTACTGCCGTTTGTCCAGACCGATCCCTACCGGGCTTTCAGCGAGGCCGGTTCGGCATTGTTTACCCTCGGCTACGCAGCACCGGACCAACTGGGCAACACAGCCTTGGTGTACTCCGGGGCTTTTACCGGTTTGGTGGTCATCGCACTCCAGGTCGGCTACCTCCCCACCCTTTACGCGGCATTCAACCGCCGTGAATCTGAAGTCTCCCTTTTGCTATCACGGGCTGGTTCTCCGGCATGGGGGCCGGAGTTGCTGATCCGGACCAGGTTCGGGCTCTCCACCGTGGACAGTACAGCGGAACTGGGCACGCTCTACGGGACGTGGGAGCGATGGGCCGCGGATGTCGCTGAGTCCCACACCACGTACCTGACCCTTTGCATGCTGCGTTCGCCGCTGCCCGAGTCGAACTGGTTGACCGCCTTGCTCAGTGTCATGGACAGCGCTGCCCTCCAACTCTCCTTGAGCCCGGGTACAGCACCAACACTGCGGGCACGATTGATGCTGCGCATGGGCTTTTCCTGCCTGAACCAGATCGCCGGAGCCCTGTCCATCCCGGTAGTGGAGGACGTGAACCCGGACGACGATACCGAGCTGACGTTCGAGGAGTTTAGCGACGCGGTTCAGATGCTCCGCGACGTCGGCTACCCAGTGGAACACAGTGCGGAACGGGCCTGGCCACATTTTCGGGGGTGGCGGTTGAACTATGAGTCCGTCGCCTACAGGCTCGCCTATGCCATCGACGCTCCGCCGGCCCTCTGGAGCGGGCCCCGAAGGCTGGCGACCGCCCAGATACCACCGAAGCGCCCCGCCAACCGGATAGCCAGCGATGCCCGGCCGGAGGATCCTCAGCGGGACCTTCGCGGCCCCATCACCTGACCTTCACCATCGTCGGGCTGCTCGCCTGCGTCACCTGGTCAGATCCATTCCTTGCGCTTGAAGGTCATATAGAGCGCGGCCGAAGCAAGGACAATGAGGGTCAGCGACAGTCCCAGGCCAAGGGGGGACTGGAAGCCAAGGAACGGGACGTTTTGCCCGAAGAAGCCGGTGACGGCGGTGGGGACGGCGATGATTGCGGCCCAGCTGGTGACCTTTTTCATGACAAGGTTCATCTTGTTGCCCTGAATGCTGATATGGGTCTCAAGGATTGTGGTCACCAGGTCCCGCAGGGACTCTGTCCACTCCGAGACCCTGAGGACGTGGTCGTAGACGTCTTGGAAGAAGGGCTGCATCTCAGGATCAAGGACGTCCAAGTCCCGCCGGAGGATGGTGTTCAGTACTTCACGCATTGGCAGGACTGCGCGCCGGAGCTGCACCAAGGACTTGCGAAGTTCAAACGAGCGGCGCTGCAGGTCATGATCGGCCGCGTGGTCGTCAAAGAGGACTTCCTCCAGCGAATCAATCCGGGAATCCAACTCCTGCACTGTTTCGAAGTGACCGTCAACAATGAGGTCCAGAAGGCCCCACAGCAGAAATGCGGTTCCGTGCACGGCCAGATCGGGCTCGGCGTCCCAATGTGCCGTGAGCACTCCGGGGTCCATGTCCGGACCATGCACTGTCACCAGGGCGCGCTTGGTGATGAACGCCTTGATCTCCGAGACACTGAGCTTGCTTGACTCGGTGTCCAGTTCAGCGTGGTACGTAGCTAGGAAAAGGTGTCCCGGGTAGCGATCGAGTTTGGAACGCTGGTGCTCATGGACGGCGTCTTCCACAGCAAGGCGGTGCAGTCCGAGCGCCTTTTCAATGGCTTCCAGGTCCTCGACCGACGGCGACGTGTAGTCGATCCAGACGGTGGCTCCCTCCTCGTGGATCAGGTCATCCAGTTCCTCGATCCGGAGATCTTCACGCTCAATACGTCCATCGCGGTACAGCCTCGTGCGCATCATGGACTTCATGGTAGGCCACCAACCATGGGCTTTGTCCGCGAGGGCGTCAGTGTCAGCCTTGGTGCAACTGCGTGACGAAGTGTTCCAGGCGCCTGTCCGGCACCAGCCAGATCAACGCCACCACCGTGTAGACCGCGACTCCGAGCAGTGGGTGCAGGAATGAGAGTGCGATGCCGGACAAATAGATGAACGGGGACGCTTTGCCTTTCCAGTCCTTACCAACTGCTTGGGCCAGTGCACCGTCCCGGCCCTGTTGCCGGATGAGCGACTGCTGCAGGACGTAGAACGCTATCGCCGCGCAGAGAAGGTTGAGCCCGTACACCAGAACCGGTACCTGTAAGAAGCCGGACTCGTCCATCCACCGGGTAGTGAAGGGGAACAGAGATATCCAGAACAACAAATGCAGGTTGGCCCACAAAATCCTGCCGTTGACACGGTCAGCCAGTTGGATCAAGTGGTGATGGTTGTTCCAGTAAATTCCAACGTAACCGAAGCTCAGCAGGTAACTGAGGAACGTGGGGAGGACCCCCAAAAGGCCGTGCCACGTCGGTTCGTCCGGCACCCGGAGTTCCAGGACCATGATGGTGATGACGATCGCCAAGACACCATCACTGAACGCTTCAAGGCGGTTCTTGTTCACGCAACAACTTCCGTGTCGGCCGCGTAGGACAGACCGATCTGGCGGCGGATTTCGTCCATCGCGGCCATGATCGCGACCGTTTCTTCCGGAGGCAGGATGGAACCGGCCGTTTCTCCGGCCCGGACCAGCCGTTCCAACTCCGCGGCCTGGTACTGCATGCCCCGGCCGGTGACCGGCTGGTCGTAGCGTTCCAGCACCTCCCCGTCCCCGGAGAAAACGGTAAAGGGAACCGGCATGTACCACGTGTGTTCGATGTCGATATAGCCTTCAGTGCCTACCACCATGGCGCGGTTGGCGCTGGCTGCGTCGAGGGCGCAATCCACGATCGCTTGGGCACCGTTGGCGTAGTTAAAAACCGCCGCAGTTTGGCGGTCGACGCCGGTGGCCGTCATGGAGGCACTGGCATCGATGGTTTCCGGGGCGCCGAGGATGTCGAAGGCAAAGGAGATCGGATAGACACCCAGGTCCAGCAGCGCACCTCCGCCCAAGGCAGGATTGTTCAACCTGTGCAGTGGGTCCTTGGGCAAGCGCTGGTTATGGCTGGCGACCACTTTCCGGATCTCCCCGATGGTGCCTTCGCGGATGATTTCGCGGATGCGGACCATATGGGGGAGGAACCGCGTCCACATTGCTTCCAGGGCCACCAGGCCCTTGGACTCAGCGAGGTCAGTGATCTCGCGGGCCTCCCGGGCATTCATGGTGAACGACTTTTCCACCAAGACATGCTTGCCGGCGTTGAGGGCCAAGAGCGCGTTGTCGCGATGGAATGGGTGCGGAGTGGCCACGTAGATGACATCCACTTCGGGGTCCGCGGCCAGGTCCTCGTAGCTCTGGTGCGCGGTGGCAATACCGAACCTATCCGCGAACGCCCGGCTGGATTCCACAGAGCGCGAGCCCACAGCCTGCACGGTGAAACCGTTCTCCACGAGATCCCGCGTTTGTGCCCCTGCAATGAAACCGGTGCCAAGGATTCCCCAACGGAGGGGGGTCTCGGATGGAATTCTCACGTGTTATTCCTCTGTTGGGCCGGCAGCTTCAATCAGCCAGCGGGTATGCCACGAACGCGAAGCGCTCCGAATCCGGCGACCAGCTGTTGACGTTGAGGGTACCTTGGCCGCCGAAAAGTGGCCATTCGTGCAGCGGAGTCTTCCAGTCACCTGTTGAAACAAGTACGACGTCGACACGCAAGTCCGCGGGATGGCCCTTGGTTCCGTTGGGGAACCGGATGTAAGAAGCGTAGTGCCCATCAGGGGAGAGGTGCGGGAACCAGTCCACAGTGGTGCTCTCGAGGAGACGCTCGAAGCCCGTTCCATCGGTCCGGAGTCGGGCCAACTGCGCATGGCCTGCCGCCGTCGAGAAGGACTCGGTGTTGAAGTAGAGCCACTCTCCGTCAGGTGAGTATTCGGGACCGTCACAGTGGCCGGTGCCGACGTCGACCATGGTGGCGGGGCCGCCGTCGGAATTCATGATCATGAGCCGCCCGGGCTTAGTGAAGTCTCCTGCCTCGATGCCCACATAGGCAAGCTCCTTGCCGTCGGGACTGACACCGTGGAGGAAGTGGAAGGATCCGTCGTCGCCTGTGATGCGCGTGGCGGCCCCTCCCTGCAGCGAAGCCCTGTAGATGTGGCCGTCGTTGGCGGAGAGGAAGATGCGTTCGCCGTCGGGGCCCAGGACGTGGTCGTTGTTGAGGTCCGGAACGCCCGTCAGCGGAACTTCTGCGGGTTTGCCACCTGAAACGTCCAGTGTCCACAACTTCCCGCCCCCGTTGAGGACAAGTGCCGCGCCGTCGAGGGTCCAGTTCGGGGCTTCGAGGAGAAGCTCGTCCGTGCTGTACACGAGGTGGGACTCTCCGGTCACCGACGCGATCCACACCTCGCAGCGCTGACTTGCTTGAAGGGTGCGGATCACGTTGGTGTTAGTCCTTGGTGTTGAAGGCGGCGTCGAAGCTGGTTTGTGAGGCGGGGAAGTCGAAGTTCTTGAGGGCGGCGAGGGCTTCGGGGGCTCCGTGGAGGCGGTCCATGCCGGCGTCTTCCCATTCGATGCTGATGGGGCCGTTGTAGCCGATCGCGGTGAGGGCGCGGAAGGAGGATTCCCAGGGGACGTCGCCGCGTCCGGCGGAGACGAAGTCCCAGCCGCGGCGGGGGTCGCCCCAGGGCAGGTGGGAGCCGAGGACGGTGTTGCGGCCGGTGGGGCGGAGCTTGGTGTCTTTGCAGTCCACGTGGTAGATCCGGTCTTTGAAGTCCCAGATGAAGGAGACGGGGTCGATGCCCTGCCACATGAAGTGGGAGGGGTCCCAGTTCAGGCCGAACGCTTCCCGGTGGCCGATCGCTTCGAGGGTCCGGACGGTGGTCCAGTAGTCGTAGGCGATCTCGCTCGGGTGGACTTCGTGGGCGAAGCGGACCCCGTTTTCGTCGAAGACGTCCAGGATGGGGTTCCAGCGGTCCGCGAAGTCCTGGTAGCCGGCGTCGATGACTTTTTCGGGGACGGGCGGGAACATGGCGACGTACTGCCAGATCGCGGAACCGGTGAACCCGACCACGGTATCCACCCCCAGGGCGCGGGCGAGGCGGGCGGTGTGTTTCATTTCTTCGGCGGCGCGTTGGCGGACGCCTTCTGGTTCCCCGTCGCCCCACACGCGCGAGCCGACGATCGCTTCGTGGCGGAAGTCGATCGGGTCATCGCATACCGCTTGGCCTTTGAGGTGGTTGGAGATGGCCCAGACCTTGAGGTTGTACTTCTCCAGGATCGCGAGTTTGGATTCGACGTAGCCGGGTTCGTCCCAGCGCCAGGCGTCCAGGTGGTCTCCGGAGACGGCGATCTCCAGTCCGTCATAACCCCAGCCCGAGGCAAGGCGGGCGACTTCCTCGAAGGGCAGATCGGCCCACTGACCGGTGAACAAGGTATACGGGCGGGACATGTCAGACTCCTTCGGCGGTGCTGCTGCTGGACAGTTGGATCAGAGAGCTTTTAGCCGCGGCGGATTCTTCGATCGCAGCCAGGATGTGTTGGACGTTCAGGCCTTCTTCGAACGACGGCGATGGCGCTTCCCCGGCGGCGATGGCTGTCAGGAAGTCCCTGATTTGGTGGGTGAAGGTGTGTTCCCAGCCGATGATATGCCCTTGCGGCCACCAGGCTTGAAGGTAGGGGTGATCCGGTTCGTTGACCAGGATCCGGCGGAAGCCCTGTTCCCGGACCGGGAGGGTGGCGTCCAGGAACCCGAGTTCGTTCAGGTTCTCGAGGTCAAAGAGGATGGTGCCTTTCTCGCCGTAGATTTCCAGGGCGAGGGAGTTTTTCCGGCCCGTGGCCACCCGGGAGACTTCCACCGAGGCGATCGCTCCGGAGGCCAGGGTCAGCGTTGCCCAGGCGGCGTCGTCGACCGTGACATCTTCCAACCCGCCGGCGCTGCCGTCCGAGCCGGGGCGTCGGTCCACGAAAGTGTGGAGCCGGCCGGTGACCTCAGTGACGGCGTCCCCGAGGAGGAAGAGCACTTGGTCGATGGCGTGGGAGGCGATGTCCCCGAGAGCTCCCGAGCCGGCGGTTTCTTTGCGCAGCCGCCAGGTCATGGGAGCTTCGGTGTCGGTGAGCCAGTCCTGCAGGTACGCTGCCCGGACGTGCCGAACGGTGCCGAGGCGGCCTTCAGCGATCAGTTCGCGTGCCAGCGCCAGGGCCGGGACGCGGCGGTAATTGAAGCCGATCATGGACTGCACGCCTTTGGTCCGGGCTTTGGCCGCGGCTGCGGTCATGAGTTCGGCTTCGGCCAGGGTGTTGGCCAAGGGTTTTTCGACCAGGACGTGCTTGCCAGCTGCCAGTGCCGCGACGGCGATCTCGGCATGCATCCAGCCCGGGGCGCAGATATCGATGATATGGATATCGTCCCGTTCGATGACCGAGCGCCAGTCGGTGGCGGACTCGGCCCAGCCATACCTGGCCGCGGCTTCCGCCACGGCCGTAGCGTCCCGGCCCACGAGCACTTTCTGCTCGAAGGCCGGGACGTCAAAGAAGCTGGCCACGTTCCGCCACGCATTCGAATGAGCCTTCCCCATAAAGGCGTAACCAATAGCAGCCACACCCAACGGGCGGGAAACGGGGCTGTTAGCGGGGCGGGACGCCGGAGGTTCGGACGGGGCGGCTTCGTGATCCAGCATCAGGTGCGTCCTAGAGGGTAGCGGCGGTCGGGTCCCAGTCAGCGGGCAGCGGAGGAGCTGCGACCGCAGTACTGGCCAAATCAACGAAGGTTCCGGTCTCGATGGATTCGGCGATCGAAACCATGGCATCGAGTACGTGGTAGGCCAGCTGTCCTTGGGCCCGGTGCGGAACACCGGCCCGGATAGCGCGGGCCATTTCCAAGACGCCGGTACCACGGGAGGACGTCGATCCGACGGCGGAAATGACCTCCGGCTCCGACGCGCCACGGCGGGTCAGCAGGATATCGCCGTCGAACATGTTCGGATCCGGGAAGGCGATGGTGGCTTCGGTCCCGTTCACCTCGACAAAACCAGTCCGCTGCAGGTTCGAGTCAAAGCTGAAGATGCTCTGGGAGGACTCGCCTCCCTCAAACTGGGCGATCGCGCTCACGTGGCTGGGCACCGTGACGTCGAATTCCTCGCCGGCTTTGGGCCCGGAACCAATAACCCGCTTCTGCCGGGAGACGGACCCGAGGGCCGCCACCTTGGCGATGGGACCAAAGGTCTGGATGAGCGTGGTCAGGTAGTAAGGGCCGATATCGAACAATGGTCCGGCGCCCTCTTGGAACAAGAAGGCAGGATTCGGGTGCCAGGATTCCGGCCCCGGGGACTGCATGAGCGTCAATGCGGTCAGCGGGACGCCGATCCCGCCTTCGGCGATGATGCGCTGTGCGGTCTGCAGGCCGGCGCCCAGGAACGTGTCAGGCGCACAACCCAGGCGGACGCCTGCCGCGTCAGCGGCTTTGAGCAGCGCGAGGCCACTTTCGCGGTCCAGCGAGAACGGCTTTTCGCTCCAGACGTGCTTCCCGGCATTGGCGGCAGCGGTAGCAACCTCCACGTGGGCTGCCGGGGTGGTCAAGTTGACCACAATTTCGACGTCGGGGTGCGTCAGGGCTGCCTCGACGCCGCCGGACGCAGCGATGCCGAACTCGGCGGCGCGGGCTGCGGCAGCCTCTTCGAACATGTCTGCCACGACGTGGACTTTCACGTCAGGGAAGCTGGTGAGGTTGGTGAGGTATTCCTTGCTGATCACGCCGGCGCCGATGATGCCGATGCCGACGGGACCCGTGCGCGGGGTAGTTGTCTTGTCCATTACTTGCCTGCCTTCAGGTACGCCAATGAATCGCTGACGGCGTCAAAAATGTCTCCGTTAAAGTCATCCAGCTCCACGACGCCGGCCTCGAGGTTCTTTGCGGCCTCGATAACGTCCCAGATGGGCATCTGGCCGGAGCCCACGGCAACTTGGTCTTTGTCCACCTTGGTGAGCGGTCCGTCCTTGATGTGGATGAAGCGGACCCGGTCCCCGAGCCGTTCCAGCAAGGCAACAGGCTCTTCTCCGCCGACGGCGGCCCAGTATGTGTCAACTTCGAGCACCACCTGGGGATCCAAGTTCTCAGCCAGAACCTCGAGTGCGGACCGGCCGTTGATCCGGTTTTCGAGCTCGAACTCGTGGTTGTGGTAGCCGACAGCGATGCCGTATTCGGCACCCTTGGCCGCAGCTGCATTCAGTGCCTTGGCTGTTTCTTTGATGTCCGCCTCTGTGGTCCACTGGGCGGCGTCGACGTGCGGATCGATGACCGTTCCGATGCCGAGCTTCTGTGCGGCCTGGAAGATTTCGTCCTGGTTGGCGCGGAGCAGTGGCGCATGGCCCGACGGTGCAGTGAGCCCGTTCTTGCTCAGTGCGGTGGCCAATGCGTCGGCGTTGGCCACGAAGTTGTAGGGTTCCACCGCGGTGAAGCCCAGCTCGGCCACTCGCTTAACGGTGCCTTCCAGGTCTTCTTCCAAGGGGCCGCGGACGGTGTAAAGCTGTAGGGAGTAAATCACAGGTTCTCCTGGCATAGATGCTTTCGGCCCAAGGCCGATCCCGGCAGTTGCTGGCTCTTGCGCAGCGATTCCTTATTGCGGAGCGCCGCATCAGTAAAGCTAGAACAGCTTTTGCCGACAGTCAAGCAAAAGTTATGGCTATTTTGGCGCAATGGTGATTGTGACAGGAATAAGCCCCCCGTGCTTTCATTGATCCATGTCCAATCCGCCGGTCACTGAGCTGCAGTCCGCCCGTATTCCCGCGTCTGCCGCTTCTGTCGCGTCGGCGCCCGGACAGTCGCGGACGGGAGAACTTTTCCAACTACTGCGTGATGGCCGTGCACGCACGCGCGCCGAGCTCGCGGAAATGACCGGACTGGCCAGGTCGACTGTCGCAGCCCGTGTTGACGCGTTAACGTCGCTGGGCCTCATAGCACCGGCCGGTGAGGCGTTCTCCTCAGGCGGCCGCCCGCCGTCGCGCTTTGCTTTCCAACCCTCCGCACGTGTGGTGATCGCCGTCGACGTCGGAGCCACGCACATCCTGGTTGCCGCGACCGATCTCAGTGGCCGTGTCCTGGCTGAGTCACGGGTGGAGATGGAGGTGTCGGCCGGACCGGAAGCGGTGCTTGACCTCGTCGTCGGGCTCTGCCGCACGCTGCTTGCCCAGACGGGCAGGGACGCGCGCGAGCTGGCCGGGATTGGAATCGGTTTGCCGGGCCCGGTGGAACATTCCAGCGGGAAGCCTGCCAACCCTCCGATCATGCCCGGCTGGGACGGCTTCGACGTGCCCCACTACATCCAGCGCAGTTTCGATACCCACGTGGTGGTGGACAACGACGTAAACATCATGGCATTGGGGGAGCGGGCCTTCTTTTGGCCTGACGTGGACAGCCTCCTCTTCATCAAAGTTGCCACGGGTATCGGCGCGGGCATCATCGGCGGTGGCCTGCTGCAACGAGGTGCTGACGGTACCGCGGGCGACATCGGCCATGTGCGGGTGCCCCGCGGGGACGGTGTCCTCTGCCGATGCGGCAACTACGGTTGCCTGGAAGCGCTGGCCTCCGGACCTGCCGTGGCCGCCGCGCTCACCGCTGACGGAGTGCCGGCTGCAACCGGTGAAGACGTCCTCGAGCTTGCCCGTCGAGGCAACCTCAAAGCCATCCAAGCTGTGCGCCAAGCGGGCCGCGACGTGGGAGACGTACTCGCAACCTGCGTCAGCTTGCTCAACCCGTCAGTGATTGTTATTGGCGGCGGCTTGGCTGCCGGCGGAGAGTACCTCCTGGCTGGCGTGCGCGAGGTGGTCTATCAGCGTTCCTTGCCGCTTGCCACTGCCCGGCTTCGGATCGTCCAGTCGATGGCGGCGGACGAGGCCGGCGTGCTCGGCGCCAGCCGGATGGTTGTCGACGACGTCCTGTCGCCAGCGAGCATCGAAGCCCTCCTGGAAAAGGCTTAGCCTCTCGGGCGTTGCCCTTCCTGGCATGGGCCTTGGCTCTCCCATGCCCGTTTCCCGCCGCGCTCTCTCTGCGCCAAAAATTCTTTGCCATCTAATTGAAAACTTTTGATTGACTAACAACATAAGTTCAATTAGCTTTGTGGAAAGTCCGGAGGCCGGACTCTCGATGCGCATCTGCGAATCTCAGACAAGGAAGTCATGAAGTGAAATTTCGTACCCTTGCTGCTACTGCTGCCATTGCGGCGCTAGCACTTACGACAGCCGCCTGTGGCGGCAACAACAACTCTTCTTCCCCTTCTTCCGCGGGATCCTCCGACTCTTCAGGATCGGGCGGAACGCTCACATACTGGGCCAGTAACCAGGGCACCAGCTTGGACAACGACAAGCAGGTCCTGACTCCCCAACTGGAGAAGTTCACCCAGCAGACCGGTATCAAGGTCAACCTGGAAGTCATCGGCTGGAATGACCTCCAGACCCGCATCCAGACGGCCGTCACCTCAGGCCAGGCGCCCGACGTCGTGAACATCGGTAACACGTGGGCGGCTTCGCTGCAGTCCACCGGCGCCTTCATGCCCTTCGATGATGCGGCGTTCAAAGCCATTGGTGGCAAGGACAAGTTCGTCAAGACCGCCATGGATACGGGCGGAGTGGCCGGACAGGATCCGACCTCGGTTCCCGTTTACGGTCTGGCCTACGGCCTGTACTACAACAAGGCAATGTTCTCCGCTGCTGGCTTGACCCCGCCGAACAACTGGGAAGACCTCGTTAAGGATGCCCAGAAGCTGACCACCGGCGGCAAGTACGGCTTTGCGCTGGCCGCGGGCAGCTACACGGAAAATGCACACTTCGCCTTCATCAACGCAGCCCAAAACGGTGCGGACCTCTTCGACAAGGACGGCAAGCCGACCTTCTCCTCCGATGGAGTAGTCAACGGGATCCAGCGCTTCCTGGACCTGATGCAGAAGGACAAGGTCGTCAACGTCGCCAACGCGCAGTACGACAACGGGACCAAGGCAGTCAACGACTTTGCCACAGGCAAGGTAGCCATGATCCTGAACCAGAACAATGCCGATAACTCCATCGTCGCCAACGGCATGACCACCGACAAGTACGGCGTCGTTCCGTTCCCGGCACCTTCGGATGCCAAGTCCCAGGTTGCCAGCCACGTTGCAGGCATCAACTTGTCCATCTTCAAGAACACCAAGAACAAGGACGCTGCACTGAAGTTCGTGAACTTCATGACCAGCGCCGAGACTCAGACGGCACTCGACAAGCCGTTCTCGGCCCTGCCCGTACTCAATGGAGCCACGCCCAACTTCACGGACAACGCCACTGAAGCCAAGACGTTCTCCGATATCTACTCCACCAAGTCCAAGCCGCTTCCGTTGGTACCGGCAGAGGACCAGTTCGAGAGCACCGTTGGCAAGGCGATGAACCAGATGTTCGCCAAGATTGCCTCCGGTGGAACCGTCAGCACCGATGACATCCGCACCGCCATGAAGACGGCGGAGCAGCAGGTCGCAGCCGCCGGCTAGCGCCACCCCGGGTGGTGCCGGCAGCCCCGGCACCACCCGCCCGGCCCGCCCGCCCTACAGAAAGGTCAGTTCCGTGGCTGCTGCAACGGCACCCCCTAGCACTACCGAGGCCCCTCCGAAGTCCGAGCTTAAACAGCGCCGACCACGCCCATCGGGCTGGTGGTTGCCTTACGCCCTGCTGGCGCCGGCCATCGTTTTCGAAGTGGTCATCCACATCATTCCCATGGTCACGGGAATCTGGATGAGCTTCCTCAAATTGACCAAGGCTTTCATTTCGAATTGGGGCAACGCGCCCGTCATCGGCACCAAGAACTATGAAGTTGCCCTGGACTTCAATGGAGCGGTCGGATCGGCTTTGCTTCAGTCATTCTTGGTTACTTGCGCCTTCACCCTCTTGGTGGTCGGGATCTCCTGGGCGCTGGGTATGGCGGCTGCCGTGGCCCTCCAAGGGAAATTCCGCGGCCAAGGCTTCTTCCGGACACTCTTCCTGGTTCCCTATGCGTTGCCTATGTACGCCGGCATCATCGCCTGGAAGTTCATGCTGCAGAAGGACACCGGCGCGGTCAATCACTTCCTTTATGACAACCTCCACTTGGGCGGCGACAAGCCGTTCTGGCTGATCGGCGATAACTCCTTTGTCTCCATCGTGGTGGTAGCCATTTGGCGACTTTGGCCCTTCGCCTTCCTGATGCTGATGGCAGGGCTTCAGTCCATCCCCACTGACGTCTATGAGGCGTCCGCCGTTGACGGGGCCAAGCCCTTCCGGCAGTGGCGGTCCATCACGCTCCCCATGGTTCGGCCCGTGAACATGGTGCTCCTGCTGGTGATGTTCTTGTGGACATTCAATGATTTCAATACGCCGTTCGTCCTGTTCGGCAACGCCCAGCCGCCTGCCGGGGACCTGATCTCGTTCCACATCTACAACGCGTCGTTCCTCACGTGGAACTTCGGCTCGGGTGCGGCCATGTCCGTGATGCTGCTCTTGTTCCTGCTGCTGGTCAGTGGAATCTACTTGCTTGTATTGAACCGGAGGTCCCAGCGTGCGTGAAACCAGTGGAATCAAAGTATTCCGAGTTATCGTCATCGCACTTCTGACGATTTTCACGGTGGTACCTGTCTACGTCATGATCACCTCGGCACTGAAGCCCCTGTCGGACGTTCAGGGCGCCTTCACCTGGTGGCCGACGTCGGTAACCATCGCCCCGTTCATTGACATGTGGCAGACGGTGCCGCTGGCATCGTATTTTGGCAACAGCGTCATCGTGGCCGGAGCCGCGACCATCCTGAGCTTGATCATCGCCGTCTTCGCCGCTTACGCAATTTCCCGTTACCGTTTTCTCGGGCGAAACATCTTCTCCACCGCCGTGCTGTCCACGCAGATGTTCCCGGGTGTGCTCTTCTTGCTGCCGCTGTTCCTGATCTTCGTGAACATCAACTCCTCAGTGGGCATCCAGCTTGTCGGTACCCGTGCCGGCTTGGTCATCACCTACTTGACGTTCTCCTTGCCGTTCTCCATCTGGATGCTCGCGGGATACCTGGACGGTATTCCCCGGGATCTGGACGAGGCCGCCAAGGTGGACGGCTGCGGTCCGATGGGCGCCCTGTGGCGGGTGGTGCTTCCGGCGGCGCGTCCGGGACTGGTGGCTGTTGCTATCTACAGTTTCATGACCTCTTGGGGCGAAGTCCTCTTTGCATCCGTCATGACAACGGATGCCAACCGGACCTTGGCCGTCGGTTTGCAGCTCTACTCCACGCAGACCAACGTCTATTGGAACCAGATCATGGCAGCGTCGCTGGTGGTCAGTGTCCCGGTCGTCGTCGGCTTCCTGTTGCTGCAGCGAAACTTCGTCGCGGGCCTCACGGCCGGCGCCGTGAAGTAAAGGACCACACGCGGGCATACCAACCGGAGGAGTTTCAGAGTTTCTGTCACACTGCGTCCGCACTGGAGGCCTGTGATAGCAATGGAACTGATGAAATCGTACTTATGTCCGCTGACCGAACCGCAACTCCGATGAGCGCCAAGGTGCACGCGAAGGCGCCGAGCGCCTGGATCCTGCTGGTCTCGATCGCACTCATCGCACTCAACATGCGCGGCCCTTTTGTGTCCGTGGCTCCCGTCGTGGGTCTCCTGCGGCGGGATCTCGGTCTTTCGCCGGTTGAACTCGGTTTGTTGACCGGGATTCCGGTTCTCTGCTTCTCCCTCGCTTCACCCCTGGCGTCGATGGCAGGGCGCCGGCTTGGTGCGGAGTTCGCCGTGATGCTGACCCTGATTGGCGTGCTGGCCGGCGTCGTACTCCGCTCTGTTGCCGGTGGTGCCATGGTGATGGCCGGCACCGTGGTGATCGGTGTGGCGATCACCATCGGGAACATCGCGGTCCCCCTCATCATTCGTCGCGACTTCGCGCCGCGGCGGCAGGCGGGCGCCATGGGCATATACACGGCGGCGCTCAACATCGGCTCCTTCCTCACGTCCGTGGCCACCGCGCCTCTCGCGGAACTCGTTGGCTGGCGGCTGGCCCTGGCGGCGAGTGCCCTGCTGGCCCTGGCGGCGATCGTATTTTGGATCCCCTCTGTTGGTGCACACAGGGCGTTTGTTCCGGTTCCTGTTCCCGCAGTGGAACGTGCCGGCGATGCCCAGGTTGCGGGCGTCCGCTGGCTGACCGCCGGACTGACACTGGGTTTTGCCGGGCAGGCTTTTTCCTACTACGGCGTCACGGCTTGGCTGCCCAGCTTCCTTTCCGACGAGCTCGCTATGGGCACCGCCCAAGCTGGTGCGGGCTCGTCCCTTTTCCAGATTTTCGCCATCGTGGGAGGCCTCGGGGTGCCGCTCCTGGCCCGGTTCGCCAGTACGACGACGGTGGCGGTCACCTTGAGTGCGCTATGGCTGACCGTCCCCGTGGGCCTGTTGTTGGCGCCGGGATGGTGGTGGCTGTGGTCTTCCCTTGGCGGCGTTGCCCAAGGCGGCGGTATCACCGTCATCTTCATCGCCATCATCAAGTTTGCCCGGGACCAGGCCTCCGCGGGGAAGATGTCTGCCGTGGTGCAGGGCGCTGGTTACTGCTTCGCCGCGTTGGCACCCACCGTTGTGGGGTACGTCCACAGCGTCTCCGGTGGTTGGACGGTGCCCCTCTTGGTTATCCTCTTCTCGGTCATCGCGTTTTGTGTGTGCACTACGCTGTCCGTGCGCTGGGCGGCCGGCCAGCGGTAGGCGCGCGGCTGCCCAGCGCCTTAAACCCGAACGGAAGTTTTGAGCGACCCTCCACCGTCAACTACCAGCTGATCACCGAACTCATCATAGGGATCTGCGTTAGCGACTGACGGGTTCATGGCTTCTTCTGTTCAGCTGGCGGGTGGGCTAAGTCCTGCCGAGCACGTCGATGTCTTCGAGGAACTCCTGGTATACCTCGTCGCTGACGGTGGTGCGGGTGTCGGCGATCGCGTCAAGGTAGTCCTGGGTAACCGGCCCCTTCCGTCGATCGGAGGCAGCCGCACCGGACGAGCCCGGGCCAGCACCGTCGTCGTATACGGCTTTTTCCAAAGCCCGCTGGGAGGCGCTGCGCGCAGCGAACTCGATATCCGCCGGCGAGAACCCCTCCGTCCGGGCCACAAGCCGCCCAATATGAACAGCATCCACCACCGTCGAGGGAATGAAGCGCCGCCACATAGCTTCGCGGGCGTGGACGTCGGGAAGGCCGATGGGGATGACGTAGTCGAAACGGCCGTGGCGGAGGAACGCGGTGTCCAAGGCCCGGATGAAGTTGGTGGCGCAGACCAGCAGGCGGCCGGGTTGTTCGCGGAACGCGGGGATGATTTTGAGCAGTTCGTTGGTGACGCCCTGTAGCGGAGAGGGCGGGTCTCCGGCGCGTTGTGATGCGATCTCTTCGACCTCGTCGATGAACACCACGGCGTGTTCCAGGTCCGCGATTTCCAGGAACGTCTCGCGGAGTGCACCGGCCAAGCCCTTGGGATCAGCCGCCAGACGTGAGGGAAAGACTTCCACGAAAGGCCATTCCAGCCGGGAAGCGATGGCCTTCGCGAACGTGGTTTTGCCCGTGCCGGGCGGACCGAAGAGCACCACGGCGCGCGGTGGAACCACACCGTACTCGTCGGCGAGCTCGGACTCGGCCAGCGGTAACACCAGTCGGCGTTCCAAGAGGTCTTTTTCGCGTCTCATGCCGGCCACGTTTTCCCACAGGTCCCGCGCGAGGATCCGGCCGCCGAGCAGGCTCAGCGGCTCGAGTTCCTGGCGCTGCACAGGGATGGTCCGCTCGAAGTAGCGCAAGTTCTTCTTCACCACGAAACCGCGGCCAATGAACGCTTCCACGCGGGTTTCGGTTTCGGGCATAAGCGCGGAGAGTTTGTTCAGGCCGTGCGGTGCCATTCGGTTCTCGACGGCGGACAGCAGCGATGTTCCTATGCCCCGTCCCCGGAACTCAGCCAGCGTCGCGAGGAAAACCACCCAGCCTTGATCATGCGCGGCACGCCCGACGGCGGCACCCACCACCTGGTCGCCCTGCACCGCCACCACGGCATGGTCTTTTTCGCAGGACGCAAGGACCTCCGACAACGCGTAGACCGGCTCCACGCCAGCAGCCTTGAGCGACTCCCAGAGATGCAGGATGCCGTCCAAGTCCGATGAGTGAAAGTCCCTGATGCGCCAGCTTGTCACGGTCATGCCTCCTTAGTTAGCGAACGAAAAGCTGGGCTGCCTCCCCGACGGTCGGGGTCACTTGTTGCGATGAGTGCTGGCAGCCCAGCTTCCGGGCTCGGTGTTGTTCCGGGGTGGTTGCCCGGTCTGTGTCGCCGGTTAGGCGGCGACGAGTTCCTCTTTGGTTGCTTCCTCGCGTGCTTCGCTCAGGTAGCGGGCGTAGGCGGGGATGGTGAGGAAGGTGGGGAATTCTTCGGCGAGGGCGACTTCTTCGAAGATGGCGCGTGCGTCCGCGAAGCGGTCATCATCGAAGCGCTCCAAGCGGGCGAATTCCTCATCGAGCATCTCCTCGACCCATTCACGGGTGATGATGTCGCCGTGATCTGTGATGGCGTGCGAGTGGATCCATTGCCAGAGTTGGGAGCGGGAGATCTCGGCGGTGGCGGCGTCTTCCATGAGGTTGTGGATGGCGACGGCGCCGTTGCCGCGGAGCCAGGACTCGATGTAGCGGATGCCTACCTCGATGTTGATCCTGATGCCGGCCTCGGTGATGGTGCCTTGGGTGCTGGCAATGTCGATCAAGGCACGGTCATCGGGGGTGACGTCCTCGCGGGAGCGGTCCAGCTGGTTGGCCTTTTCTCCCAGGACTGAGTCGAACACGTCCCGGCACACGGGCACCAGGTCCGGGTGGGCTACCCACGAGCCGTCGAAGCCGTCGTTGGCTTCACGGGTCTTGTCGGCACGCACTTTCTCGAACGACGCCGTGTTGGCGGCTTCGTCCTTGCGGTTGGGGACAGCTGCTGCCATGCCGCCGATGGCCATGGCTCCACGGCGGTGGCAGGCCCGGACCAGTTGTTCGGTGTAGGCGCGCATGAACGGCTGGGTCATGGTTACCTGGCCACGGTCCGGTAGCACGAAACGCGGTCCCCGGGTACGGAAGTTCTTGATCAGGGAGAAGATGTAGTCCCACCGGCCGGCGTTCAAGCCCGCGGCGTGGTCGCGGAGTTCATACAGGATTTCTTCCATTTCGAACGCCGCGGTGATGGTTTCAATCAACACGGTGGCGCGGATAGTGCCCTGCGGGATGCCGAGCAGGTCCTGGGCCAGGACGAAGATGTCATTCCATAGCCGTGCTTCGAGGTGGTTTTCGATCTTGGGCAGGTAGAAGTACGGCCCCTTGCCTTGGGCGAGCAGCCGCCGGGCGTTGTGGAAGAAGAACAGCCCGAAGTCCACCACGCCGCCGGCGATTGGTTTGCCGTCGATCAGCATGTGCTTCTCGGGCAGGTGCCAGCCGCGGGGGCGGACCACGATGGTGGGCAGGTCCTCCGCCGGGCGGAGCTTGTATTCCTTAGTGCGTCCGTCGGCGGTGGAGGTGAAGTCGATCCGGCGCTCCAAAGCATCCGTTAGGTTCAACTGGCCTTGGATCACGTTGCGCCACGTGGGCGTGGAGGAATCTTCCATGTCCGCGAGCCACACTTTGGCGCCGGAGTTCAATGCGTTGATGGTCATCTTCCTGTCCACCGGGCCCGTGATTTCCACACGGCGGTCCTCCAGGCCCGGGGCCGGGGGAGCCACGCGCCAGGTCGGATCGTTGCGGATGCCCTCGGTTTCCGGCAGGAAGCGTGGGTCCTGACCGGCGGAAATCTGGTTGCGGCGGGTGTGCCGGGCCTGCATCAGTTCCTGACGCCGATCCGCCGTCGCCCGGTGGAGTTGGCCAATGAACTCGAGCGCATCCGGAGTGAGGACCTCGTTCTGCCGGCAGATAGGCTGCGCGGTCAGGGTGATGCCATTGATGGTGAAGTTGTCAGTGAAGCTGTTCACGGCGATTTCCTTTCGGGAGTGGCTAGTGG
Organism: Arthrobacter sp. efr-133-TYG-104; assembly: GCF_030208915.1. NCBI lineage: Bacteria > Bacillati > Actinomycetota > Actinomycetes > Micrococcales > Micrococcaceae > Arthrobacter > Arthrobacter sp. efr-133-TYG-104. The sequence continues at coordinate 77,329 of NZ_JARVTA010000010.1, read as the reverse complement.
AATTGGCCCTCTTCGGTCGATCCGACCAGGGCGAGGGTGGACGCGTTCGGGTTGAGCGCCGTGGCGATGTCGTCGAAGTATCCGGTGCCGACCTCGCGCTGGTGTTTGGTGGCGGTGTAGCCGCGGGACTCGGAGGCGAATTCCATTTCCTGGAGCTCGACGTAGGCGCCCATGCCTTCACGGGCGTAACCGTGGGCGAGATCGAACATTGAGTAGTTAAGGGCGTGGAAACCAGCCAAAGTGATGAATTGGAACGTGAACCCCATGGCGCCGAGCTCGCGCTGGAACTTGGCGATGGTTGCGTCGTCCAGGTGCTTGCGCCAGTTGAACGACGGCGAGCAGTTGTAGGAGAGCATCTGGTCAGGGAACTCGGCCTTGACGGATTCGGCGAACTTACGGGCAAGCTCCAGGTCCGGGGTACCGGTTTCCATCCAGATCAGGTCCGAGTACGGGGCGTAGGCCTTGGCGCGCGCGATGCACGGTTCGATCCCGTTGCGGACCTTGTAGAAGCCCTCGGGAGTACGGATGGGTTGGCCCGCTTCGCGGAGGATGAATTCCTGGTCGCGTTCGTCAACGTCCGAGGTGATCAGGGTCGCTGCCTCGGCGTCGGTGCGGGCGATGATCACGGTAGGCGTATCGGCGACGTCGGCTGCCAAACGTGCCGCGTTCAGGGTGCGGATGTGTTGCTGGGTGGGAATCAGTACCTTCCCGCCAAGGTGGCCGCACTTCTTCTCCGATGCGAGTTGGTCTTCCCAGTGAACGCCCGAGGCACCCGCGGTGATCATGGACTTCATGAGCTCGTAAGCGTTCAGGGGGCCGCCGAACCCGGCTTCGGCGTCGGCCACGATCGGCACCAGCCAGTCCTCCACGGTCTGGACTCCCTCGGCGTACTCGATCTGGTCCGCGCGGAGCAGGGCGTTGTTGATTCGGCGGACAACTTGGGGGACTGAGTTGGCCGGGTACAGGGACTGGTCCGGATAGGTCTGGCCGGCAAGGTTGGCATCGGCGGCGACCTGCCACCCCGAAAGGTAGATAGCGCGAAGCCCGGCCTTGACCTGCTGCACGGCCTGGTTGCCGGTCAGGGCGCCGAGGGCGTTCGTGTAACCACCGGTGGATGCTTCCTCGGTAAGCTGCTTCCACAGCTTCTCCGAACCGCGGCGGGCCAACGTGTGCTCCTCGGAAACCCGCCCACGGAGGCGGACGACGTCGGACGCGGAGTAATCGCGAGTGATGCCTTCCCACCGCGGGTTGGCGGACCATTCAAGTTCCAGCGCTGCGGCCTGCTCGCTTGCGGACTCCTGAGCGGACGTCTGGTCTGCTGGTTCAAACGATGCGGTCATTGCATGTCTCCTAATATCCAACGGGGCTCCCCAGGCCGGCCTCCGCTGCGCCTTTGCAGCTTCGGCCGGCTTTCCAGGGTCTGTGTTTCTTTTTCGTAAGGCCTACTTTTCAGCACTTCCTAAAGCGTTTCTAGGGGAAAGCTATGGAAAGAAATGCACTTCTTCGCGTATTCTCAAGAAATGTCGCCTGTGAGCTGGAATCGTGACGTCGCGTCGCCGTCGTCGTCCCCGTCGTCCCCTGAACTGGACGTCATCAGCCTTGGCCGCCGCGTGCGCCATTTGCGCAAGCAAGCCGGGCTGACCCTTGATGACTTGAGTGCCGCCGTCGGGACCGCTCCGAGCCAGTTGAGCCTGATTGAGAATGGAAAGCGGGAGCCCAAATTAGGCCTGCTGCAACAGCTCGCGGCATCACTGAATGTGGGCATCGACCAGTTGCTCGGGGCGGAACCGCCCAGCCGCCGCGCTGCCCTGGAAATCGAGCTCGAACGCTACCAGCGCGGGCCGTTGTACGAGTCGCTGAACCTGCCGAAAATCCGCATCAGTTCGCGGCTTCCGCTCGATGTGCTGGAGTCCCAGGTGGGGCTGCTCCAAGAGCTCGAACGCAAGCTTAATGAGCAGGTCGCGACGCCGGAAGAGGCCCGCCGTGCGAACGGCGAGTTGCGTGCCATGATGCGCGAGCGCGGTAACTATTTTCCCGAGTATGAAGCCGAAGCGCAGAAGGTCCTTAAAGGGGTCGGTTACACCTCGGGTCCGCTCAGCCAGCACGTCATCGCGGACATCGCTGAGAACCTTGGCTTTTCGCTGCATCACGTGAGTGATCTGCCGCATTCCACGCGGTCCGTGACGGATTTGAAGAACCGCAGAATTTATCTCACGCAGAACCAGCGGCAGGACCACGACCCTCGGTCAGTGCTTCTCCAAGCGCTGGGCCATTACGTCCTGGGCCATGAGACACCGCGGAATTACGGTGATTTCCTGGCGCAGCGGGTGGCCACCAACTACTTCGCTGCTGCATTGTTGTTGCCGGAGCAGGCCGCTGTCGAGTTCCTGCAGAAGGCCAAGGTCGCGAAGGAAATCGCCGTTGAGGACATCCGGGATGCGTTTGCCGTGTCTTACGAGACGGCGGCGCACCGCTTCACCAACCTCGCCACCAAGCATCTGGGTATCACCACGCACTTCCAGAAGACCCACCAGTCGGGCATCATCTACAAGGCTTACGAGAACGACGGCGTGACCTTCCCCCAGGATCACACGGGGGCCATCGAGGGCCAGCCATCGTGCAAGGCCTGGACCTCTCGTGCCGTGTTCGACGTACCGGATAAGTTCAGCGCTTACAGCCAGTACACGGACACCCCTTCCGGCACTTACTGGTGCACGGCCCGCACCGAACGATCTGCCGCAGGTGAGTTCTCGTTGAGCATTGGAGTGCCTTATCAGCACGTGAAATGGTTCCGGGGGCGGGAAACCATGGCGCGGGCAACCTCTACCTGTCCGGACCCGAACTGCTGCAAACGTCCGCCGGCATCCCTCGCGAACGAGTGGGCTGGTAATGCGTGGCCTTCCGCGAGGGCACATTCGCACTTGTTGGCAGCCATGCCTCCGGGTGCCTTTCCCGGCGTGGATGAGACCGAGGTGTACTCGTTCCTGGCCGCTCACGCTTAAATGCGCGACGCCGGACGCTTGCCAAGCTAGCGAAGCAGCCGCTCCACCAGCACGGCTGCGGCCTCGACAACCTCGTCTGCTGCCCTTTTGGACGAGCTAAACGCCACCTCGCGGCCTCCAACAGTCACGATGTCCGTGATGACGGCGACCGTGAGCCGGCCCAAAGTGTCGTTGTTGGCGCCGAGAAGTACTGAGTTTTGCCGTACCCATTCCTGTCCGCGTTCGCGGCGCAGCACCTCGAATCCCGGGGGAGTGTCGCCTTCAATGAAGACCCGTTCAAGTGCACGGTGCTTCCAGGTGTAGTCGAAGTAGCTCCGGCTCCCCACGTTGAACAACGCCAAGGGATCGGTCTCTCCGGCCCGTCGCTCCTTGGCTACCGCGGCAGCGACAACCCTCTCGTGCTCGTTTTGATAGTCATCCCAGAGCGCCAGGAAAAGCTCGGTCTTCCCCCCGAAATGGTGGTAAAGGCTGCCCACGCTAGACCCGGCGCGGGCCACGATATCCGAGATGCTGGCGTCCGTGAAACCGTGCTCGACGAACACTTGGCGGGCCGCCTCCAACAGGTTCCTGCGGGTGGTTGCCGTGCGGGTCCATTGCCAGGACGCCACGCTGGTGGCTACCTCCGATGTTTTGCGGACCATCATCGCGACTCCTCACAGGGCAGCGGACAAGCCGAAATCTTTGACCGGCCATTTCCTGGAATCCTACCTTCCAAGAAATCCACATAGCCAACCCCAAACCTTGACGCATGCTGAAGCGGCAGGAAATAATTCTGGAAGTCGGTTCTAGAAAGACATGTTCCGGCTTGTCCCCGAATGCTGCGATTTTTGACGCCGAACGCCCCGAAACCCCGGTGGACGTTTTCCCCGTCGGGCTGCAACTGGTTGAATCTCTACGAGAGCGCCAACTGGTCGCACGCCAACAAGCCAGAGAGGAACGCGGCCTGATGTCCGTTTCAAGCAAGTCGTCCGGGATCACGTCGAACAGGTGGTTCAAACCCGTCGTCGTTACGGTAGGGGCCCTCGTGGTAGCGCTGATCCTGGTGTTGGTTGCCCAATGGCTCAGGACCCTTCAACCGGTCCAGCAGTTCCTCCGGGACTATCCGGGGCACTCCGCCATTCCTGAAGGAGCACCTACGGGCTTCCCGGCGTGGCTCGGCTGGCAACACTTCCTCAACATGTTCTTCATTGTCCTGATCATCCGTTCGGGGTGGCAGGTCCGAACCACTACGCGCCCTCCGGCGTACTGGACCAGGAACAACAAAGGGCTGATCAAAACCAAGAATCCGCCTACCAAGATCAGTTTGGACCTGTGGTTCCACCTGACCTTGGACGCCCTCTGGATGCTGAACGGCCTCATCTTCATCGTGTTGCTCTTCGCCACAGGCCAGTGGTTGAGGATCGTTCCCACCAACTGGGACGTCTTCCCGAACGCGCTCTCCGCCGGGCTACAGTATGCCTCGTTGAACTGGCCGCTGGAGAACGGCTGGAACAACTACAACAGCCTGCAGCTGCTGACCTATTTCCTCACCGTCTTCATTGCCGCGCCGCTGGCCATCATCACCGGTATCCGGATGTCCGGGGCCTGGCCCAAGAAGGCAGCGGTCAACAAGGTCTACCCCATTGAAGCGGCGCGCAGGATCCACTTCCCGGTGATGATTTACTTTGTGGCTTTCGTGATCGTTCACGTGACCTTGGTACTGGCCACCGGAGCGCTGAACAACCTGAACCATATGTACGCCTCAAGCAACGACGACAACTGGTGGGGTTTCGGCATCTTTGCCTTGTCCATCGTCGTTACCGCCGCTGCTTGGTTCCTGGCCAGTCCGTTGTTCCTCCGGCCCGTGGCGTCCCTGATGGGTAAGGTCTCCCGCTAGGAGGCACCACGCTGCCGCAGCGCATCCGTCAATGCATTCTCGACGGTGCTGGTTGGGGCGCCGGTTTGGGAGTGCTGGGGTGGGAGAATGGAAGTCGGTGCCGGGTGTGATGCCCCACCGACCAGTGCTAATACAGCGGGGCCTCCTCTTCACCAGGGTGCCTGCGCAAACCACTATGAACGGATACTCATGACCACGCCCTCCGGCTCCAGTACCCTGAGCAAGCCAGCGCCGCGCTTCGCCTCGATCGGATCGCCCAACTTTGGCATCCTTCTGGCCATCATGGCTGTAGTGCTGATCCTGTCCAACATCGGGGCTTCCAAGGGCGTTGTCATCGGCCCGATCATCACCGACGGCGGGTTCTTCCTCTTTCCCTTGGCCTACATCCTCGGTGACGTCATGAGCGAGGTCTATGGTTTCAGGGCCAACCGCAAGGCCATCTTCACCACGTTCACGCTCTCGGTATTCGCCTCGCTCTGCTACTGGGTCATCATCGCGCTCCCCGGCTTTAACGACGATTTCGGAACTGCCAAGCAAGCAGCCATCGAGGGCGCTTTGGGCCCGGTTCCCCAGATTGTCCTTGCCTCGCTTCTTGCATTCCTCACGGGGCAGACCATCAACTCATGGATACTCGTGAAGATGAAGGCGCGGTCGGGTGAAAAATCCCTGTGGGCCCGCCTCATGGGCTCCTCAGGCGTGGGCGAATTCGTGGACACCCTGATCTTTTGCAGCATCGCGGCCTCGGTCATCGGCATCACAGACGTCGGTTCGTTCGTCAATTACGTCCTTGCAGGCTTCCTGTACAAGACCGGCGTGCAGTACCTGTTGGTTCCGGTGACGGTCCTGGTGGTGCGTTGGATCAAAAAGCGCGAGCCGAGCTACGGCTTGGTTGCGGCGTAGCCTACGAGTAGTACCTACCGAGGGTCTCGGCCTTGAACTCGAAGAAGTCCCCTGACTCGATGGCAAGCCGGGCATCATCGACCATTTTCACCACGAAACGTTCATTGTGGATGGAGATGAGGGTGGCAGAGAGCATCTCCTTGGCCTTGTACAGGTGGTGGATGTAGGCGCGGGAGTAGTTGGCGCAGGCGTAGCAGTCACAGCCGTCCTGCAGCGGCCCAAAGTCTTTCTTGTAACGCGCCCCGGACAGGTTGAAGCGGCCTGAGGGTGTGTAGAACGCGGAATTCCGGGCAACACGAGTGGGGGAGACACAATCGAAAGTGTCTGCTCCGTTTTCGATGGCCGTGAAGATATCGTCCGGCTCGGAAATTCCCAGCAGGTGCCGGGGCTTGTCCTCGGGAAGTTCCTCGTTGCACCACCGGACGATCGTGCCGAGATTTTCCTTCTCCAACGCCCCGCCGATTCCGTACCCATCAAAGGGCATGCTGCCCAGGTCCTGGCACGCTTTGCGCCGAAGGTCCTCGTACTGGGCGCCCTGGATGACGCCGAATAACGCCTGATACGGCTTGCCGGCCCGCCCGGACGTCAGCCGTTCATGCTCGGCCAGGCACCGAAGAGCCCACAGCCGTGTCCGTTCAAGGGACTCTTCCTGGTAAGCCCGCGAGTTCTGCAACGTGGTCAGCTCATCAAACGCGAACATGATATCCGCGCCGATTTGATGCTGGACCTGCATGGAGATCTCCGGTGAGAAGCGGTGCCGGTCCCCGTTCAGGTGGGATTTGAACCAGACGCCGTCGTCGTCGATGTGCGCCAAGCGTTCCTTGCCCGGAGCCACCGCATCATCCGGGCCTGAGTTGTCCACGTTCTTCATGTCGATGACCTTCTTGAACCCCGACCCCAAGCTCATCACCTGGAATCCGCCCGAGTCCGTGAAGGTGGGGCCGGACCAGTTCATGAACGCGCCCAAGCCACCCGCGGCGTCGAGAATCTCCGGCCCAGGCTGAAGATAAAGGTGGTAAGCGTTGGCAAGCACTGCCTGCGCGCCGAGTTGCGCGATGGACTCCGGGAGGACGGCCTTGACTGTCGCTTTAGTCCCGACGGCGATGAACGCAGGCGTCTGGATGGTTCCGTGCGGCGTGGTGATGGACCCGGTCCTGCCCAGGAAGGCGCCGCCGTTGGCGTCCACCAGGGCGTCCGACGGCGAACACGTTTCGGCAAGGCGCTGGCCCACGGAGAAGGAGAACTCGGATTGCCGGCCAGGCAGAAGTGATTGCTCGAGCGGGTCGGTGGCGGCTGCCCGGGAGGATACGGCTGATGGGGTGGGCTGGGCGGACGCAGCAGCGGACACACCTGGAGCGGGAACGGAACTTGGCACGCTTCCCAGTCTGCCAGCTTTGCGCTCCGAACCCGGCAATAGCCAGCCTGCAGCGGCCCGCAGCGAACAGGCTTATGGCGACGCTCCCCAAACTCAGGAGCTGTACTTCTCCGCCTTCCAGTTGTCCCATGATGACCGGATGTCCGCCAACGCGTGGGCGCCAAGATCGTACGTTGAGGCAATCACCACTGACCCGCCGTCGGGCCTCTTATCCGGAATGGGTAGTTGTTCGGCGACGATGAGCAGCCCGTCGCCGTGCTCCGCGTAGCTATGTACGGTGACCCCGACTTGATGCCGACTCTTGAACCAAACACGACCGGACAAGGCCTCACCGGTGGGTAGCGTGAGCGAGTATTCGTCACCAATAGGCGGCAGATCGCCAAGGCCCAGTTGTTCGATCGCCGGACCGCCGCTGCCCGGGACCGAAAGGAAGTGCGTACGCCTGTGGCCGTGCGGATGACGTTCCACAGCGAACCGCAGTTGCTGCAGGAAGGTCAGCCAGCCTTGGGTGATGTCCTCATCCCACTCCGCCCACTCCGAATTGTGGTCCAGGGCAGCCCTGGTCACCGACACTTCGGTGCCACCGGAGACAGGATGCAGTTCGAAAACATCCCCGCCATTGACGGTCAGGCTGGTGTGATCCGGCCCCTCCACAACGTCGGGGGAGAAATAGATGTGCTTGATTTCGTCAGCGAGGTCATCGGCTTCCCAACCGTGCCATTGAGCCACCAATGACGGTTCGCGCAACATGGCCCAAACCTGCCGCGCGTCAGCATTAACCACAACGCTCAGATTGTTCGTCATGGCCCCGAATCTACAGCCGTTCGGGCGCGCGGAACAGGTCTTGACAGCACGCGACGGTACTCGGCATAGGACGGTGCCTCAGGCGCGGACGGCTTCCAACTCATTACCGATGCGCCGGCCCAACTCTTCCTCATCGATCGTCTGGGAACCGCCATGGGCGCGCAGGAACAGCAACGACTCGAGCCTTAGGAAACGCCACTCGCGCTCGGCCTCCGAATTGCCGTTGTCGATGGCGCGGAAAATCTCTTTGTCGTACAGATTGGGTTCGTTCAACCCCCGCTGCCGGACGCGGGCGTTGATGAGGGCCTTGAACGGGTCCTCTTCCTGGGACTCCGGAGCACGCAGCAACTTTTCGTAGACCGATGCCCGATCCCTCTGGCCGGCCTCCCGGCAGATAAAGCTCGATAACGCGAGGGCGCGTTCGATCGAGGCCCAGCGGTCCAGGTTCCCGTCGAAGGGCAGCACGTTCAACAGGTCCGCTACAGCCAACGCATGGTCCGGGTCCCGGTGCACGATGCAGAGGTCGAACGCCAGATCGCTGAGGTCCCGCAGGCAGCTGCCGGATTTGGTGTTGATCCCCTTCGCGAGCCGCTCGGCCAGGACTTGCACGCCGCTCTTGCCTTGATGTCCCGCAGCAGCAGCGCGAACCACAGCTTCCGGTGTTCCGTCCGGTTGCGGGATGAGAGCCATTTCTTCGGCGGTAGGCCCGGTGTGCGCGGGCGGTGCTTCCGGGGGGGGAGGCACCACGACGGCGTCTGCTGCGGGAGTGCCCGTCTCCGGTCCGGCTGAGGTGCTGGAGTCCGGGTCACCTACCGGCACATTGGAGCCGACCGCGATCCGCACCGTTCGGCCGTCGACTGTTGTGACCAGCACCAGAGCAGGCACCCCGTAATCGTCATTCTGCACCTCCACGCCGCGGACTTCCTCGGCGGGACCGTCTCCGGGTGGGAAGACGAAATCTCCGGGCTGCAGGTCCCCAGCCTGCTTTTCTTTGTATTGCTGTGAGGCTGGGCTGTGAGTCATCGGATGTCCTTTGGTTCTCTTGGGGTCCAGTCTACAAAGACCAGCCGAGTTCAGGGGCGGGACCCGCTAGATGGCAACGCCCGAGAAGGCCAGGGCTTGCCGTACCAGGTTTCCGCGGCCACCTTCGAATTCCTGCTGGACATCGTCGCTTAGCACCTCCTGCGGGGTCATCCACGTCAGTTCCAGGGCGTCTTGGCGGGGCTCGCATTCGCCCGTGACGGGAATGACGTACACCAAGGAGACGGCGTGTTGCCGGTCATCGGTGAAGCCCGTCTGGGAAGGCGCGGGGAAGTACTCTGCCACTGTGAACGGGACAGGGCTGATGGGCAGTTGCGGGAAAGCCAAGGGCCCGAGGTCCTTCTCCATGTGCCTCAGGAGGGCTCCGCGAATGGTCTCGCGGTACAGCACACGGCCAGAAACGAGGTAGCGAACCATGTTTCCATCGGCGTCCCCTTGCAGCAGGGTGCCGACTTCATTGACGTAGCCGAGCGGATCCAGCCTGACCGGAACGGCCTCCACATAAACCATGGGGAGGCGGCCGCGGGCTTCGAAGAGGTCCTCATCGGAAAGCCAGCCTGGATACGGGTCAGGTGTACGAACGCTCATGGTTAAGTTCTACCGCATGCGCACCCGAAGTTCGGTGGTGGCCGCACGGCGCCACCCCGGTTACGCTCTCGGCGACATTAGCCGGGCGTTACCTCCGGTGCCCGTTCCACCACGATTGACGCTGGTGCTGAGCCGCCGGCGGCATCCGGGTTGGCCACGTACAAAACCTCGTCGCTGATTCGCGCCTCAACACCAGCTTCAGTGAGCCTGCGCAGCAGTGGTTCCGGATCGGCGTCGTACTCGAAGGCGAGGTCGCCCGAGGTGGCTTCAGTGCCGTGCAGCACCCGGAGGATACCGCCATTCTTGGTGGTGAAGGTCGCTGATGCGTCGTCCGAGTCGCGGGGACGGGCGCCGATGTTGCGGAGCTCCTGGGCGGACCCGTCGACGTCGGGACTCACCCAGACGGCAACTACGGTGAGTGCCTGATCGGCTTCGCCCGATGTCGCCCACGTGCCATCGGCAGCGCGTTCGGCCTGCTCCGCCAGGAACGTGAAGCCATCTTTGGCGGAGATCCGCACCGCCGTGCCAAGGGACGCCTCCGTCAGCTCGGCCCGGGTTCCGTCCTCGCGGGTGCGGCGCGCGAACTCGTCGAGGCCGCCTACCTCTACACCAAAGACAGTGGTGCCGTCCTCTGGCGAGCCGGGTTCCGTGGCATGCAGCACCAAGCTGCCGGACCCGGCGTCGAACTCATGCCACTCAGGGTGCTTCCCGACGCTCACCAAACCCAAGGCAGAGAGGAGTTCGGTCCAGGGCTTCATGCGGGAGGTGAAATGGATTGGCCGGGCTCGCAGCATTGGTCCTCCTGGTGATGGTGCGCTGTTTCCGGACTGCGCGTTTCCAGACTATGCCGTGGCGGCTGATCCCAGTAGGCGCGGTTCACAACAAGGCACTTTTCACATCAGGCACGGCTCACTGCAGAATGGTCCCATGCCCCTTGAGCTCGAAGAACTTCTGGTCAAAGACGCCGTCGAATGGCGCGCTTGGCTTTCCACGAACGCGGCCACGAGCCCCGGCGTGTGGCTTGTTCTGCACAAGAAGGGCGGGAACGTCACGGACTTGGACTACGACGCAGCGCTGGACGAGGCACTGTGCTTCGGCTGGATCGATGGCCAAGTGAAGGGCCGGGATCTCGAGAGCTTCGTCCAGCGAATGACCCCCCGTGGACCGAGGAGTATCTGGTCGGCGCGAAATGTCGGGCACATTGCCCGGCTCGAATCCGAGGGCAAAATGACCGAGGCAGGCCGGGCCGCCGTCGAGGTAGCCAAAGCCAATGGCCGCTGGGAGGCCGCCTACTCGGGGTCTGCCGACCTGGTGGTTCCGGAGGATCTCGCGGCTGCAATTGCTGCTGTTCCAGAAGCGCAAGCGATGTTCGATGTCCTGACGTCCCAGAACCGGTTCGCATTGGTCCACCGCACTAACCTGGTCAAGAGGCCTGAGACTCGAGCGCGGAAGATTGCCGGATTCGTCGAGATGCTCGCCCGCCATGAAGCCCCGTATCCGCAAAAGAAGCGTCCCGCCTCCTGACCTGGCCGGGCCGCCCTCCATCTGGGCCGGGGCTCACAAGGTTGCCGCGGCTTCGAACGCCATCCAGGCTTGCAGCTGGGTTGAAAGTTCGACGGCGACGCCGTCCGGATACGTCTGCTTCGCCGGGCGCAGGGGATCGGGGGAGAAGACCAGCGACGGGACATGCTTATGGCCTTGTGGGCGGTCCGCGGCGTCATTGCGGCCATCCCAGAACGCCTCAGCCGTATCGTGGACCAAAGTCCGGGCGATGCTACGGGTAGCCCTTCCAAGCCTTTCGTCACGTGCAGCCAATGCCAGATAGCGGAGCAGGATTCCGGTGAAAAGCCCACCGTCGCCGCTGCCTTCGCCGCGGATCACGTGTGTGCCCGGGACGGTCAATTCCCGATTAACCGCCTCAACCAGTTGGCGTGCCCGGTGGCGATTGTGCTCGCCACCGAGTTCCAACAAGGCGCCAAGGACCGGTCCTTGGTTATAGGTGTAGATCCGGTCCTCCAGTGTGGTTTGGCCCTTTTTCAGGTGCAGCCCGTCCTGATAGAGGCCGAGTTGCGGATCGAGGAGGTTGGCGTTCAGCCAATCCACCAAGGACTGGGCCCTGGACCGGTGGGCCGTTCGGGCGAAATACAGGGCTACCGGTGCGGTTGCCGGCGTGTTCTTGAAGTCACGCTTGGTGCTCCAAAATGTTCCCCCGCCGAGGTCATCCGTCGAGGCCGACTCGAGCTGGGGCGTCAAGGAACGCCGGACGGTTTCGTAACGCTTTTGGCCCGGTTTCCCTGCATCCCTGGCAAGTTCTTCAAGCCTCAGTGCAGAAAGGGCCAGCCACGCCATGTCGTCATAGTAGGAATTGACGAACCGGAAAAAGTTGCGCATACGGATAGTGCCAACCAGCTGTGACGCCAGGCTGCCCGCACTGGGGCGGGAACCGCCGTCGAACCTCACTCCGGTGGCGAGTTCGCGGCGCCCGGCATCCACCAAGCAGTCCACGTAATGCGCCTGCCACCAGTAATGCCACGGACCCACGAGTCCCCACAGGCGATTTGACGGAAGCGCCACCGAGCCGATGTGGGTGCCGGGCAGGAACAGCAGCCGGTGTCCAAAGCTCCTCGTGACGGCACGCGCGGAGTCATCGGCACGAGATGCCCAGTCCGATGCCAACCCGGTGGGGCGGAGGTTCGACGCCGGGACGTGGTCTGGCTGCTCGTGTTCAGACATGGAACCAGCCTAGCGGCAGGTCACCGGGTGCGCGTCAGCCGGATTTCAGTTAACATGCATTAACAGATTTGGGTCTGCATCAAGGAGGATGAATGGACATCAAGGGTACTGTCGCGCTGATTACCGGAGGGGCGTCCGGCTTGGGAGCCGCAACAGCCAAGCGATTGTTCGACGCCGGTGCCTCCGTGTTGCTGGTGGACCTGCCGCAGTCGGGCGGTCAAGCCTACGCCGAGGAGCTCAACGGCGGGGCGGCTGCCGGCGAGCCGAGCGGCACCGGGCCCAAGGCAGTCTTCGCACCCGCGGATGTCACCAACGAAGCCCAGGTGCAGGCAGCCGTCGACGCCGCGACCTCCTTGGGGCCGCTCCGCATCGTGGTCAACTGTGCAGGCATTGCCACTCCCGGAAAAGTCCTGGGACGCGACGGGGTCCTGCCGTTGGAAACGTTCAACAAAGTAATCCAGATCAACCTCGTGGGGACATTCAACGTCATCCGCCTCGCAGCCGCAGCCATGGTGGAGACCGAACCCGTTTCCACCGAGTTGGGTGGCCCCGAACGCGGGGTCATCGTCAACACGGCCTCCGTTGCGGCGTTCGAAGGCCAAATCGGCCAGCCGGCCTATGCTGCCTCCAAGGGAGCCGTGGCGGCCATGACCCTCCCTCTGGCGCGGGAGTTTGCGAGGTCGCTGATCCGGGTTGCCACTATCGCACCTGGCATCTTTGAGACGCCGATGATGGCCGGCCTGCCACAAGCCGCGCAAGACTCCTTGGGCCAGCAGGTCCCACACCCGGCGCGCCTGGGCCGAGCCGCCGAATACGCCAATCTGGCCGCTCACATAGTGGAGAACGCCATGCTTAACGGTGAGACCATCCGGCTGGACGGCGCCATCCGGATGGGACTGAAATGATGGGACTCCAGAAGGCTCCTGCAGCTTCGCCGGGTTCCTTCGGGTCAGCCCCGTCCTTGGCCGACCTGCCCACGGCGGACTTCTTCGACTTTGAATCCCTGCTCAGCGTCCAAGAGCAACGCAAACTCAACGAACTCCGGGCCTTCCTGGCCACTGAGATCGCCCCATACGCGGGCCAGTGGTGGGACAAAGCCGAGTTCCCGGATCACATACTTCCCAAACTGGCAGCACTGCGCCTCAGTGCTCCGGCTCAGCGGGGATACACGCACCTCTTCGCCGGCCTAGTGATCGCCGAAATGACGAGGGTGGATACCTCTATTGCCACGTTCTTCATGGTCCACCACGATCTCTTCGTCGAATCGCTGTACGACTTCGGCAGTGATGCACAGCAAGACCGCTACCTTGACGACGCCTCGAACCTCCGCACGACCGGTGCCTTCGCATTGACCGAACCGGACCATGGTTCTGATGTGGCCGGGGGCATGCAGACCACCGCCCGGCGTGTTGAGCGCGCAGAGTCCGACGGCGGGGACTACTGGGTGATTAACGGCGCCAAACGCTGGATCGGCAATGGGACGTTTTGCAACTACATGCTGGTGTGGGCCAAGGACGAGGCTGATTCATCGATCCGGGCCTTCATCCTGGACGCTTCGCTGCCAGGGATCACACGCAGCCGCATTGAGAACAAGATTGCCCTCCGCACCGTCCAGAACGCCGACATTGTTTTCCGCGACGTCGAGGTTGCAGAAGCAGACCGTTTCGCCGGAATCAGCAGTTTTGCCGATACCAACCATCTCCTCAGGGGCTCCCGAATCATGGTGGCGTGGCAGGCCGTGGGCCAACAATTGGCCGCCTTCGACGTTGCCCGGCGATACGCCGTCGAACGTATGCAGTTCGGCAAGCCGCTCGCGAAGTTCCAGCTCATCCAGCAACACCTGGTGGACATGCTGGGAAACGCCGTGGCCAGCATGGGAATGATGGTGCGGATCGCGCAACTCCAAGAGGATATCTACACCGATGCCCAAGGCACACGGCACGGAGGGGCCGCGATGGCGCAGGTAGCGCTGGCCAAAGCGTATTGCAGTGCCCGTATGCGCGAAACGGTCGCGCTGGGCAGGGGTGTGTTGGGTGGCAACGGGATAGTCACCGACTACGGGATCGCGAAGATCTTTGCCGACGCCGAGGCCATATACACCTATGAGGGCTCCTACGAGATCAACTCGCTCATCGTGGGCCGCGCGGTGACAGGGGTTTCGGCCATCGTCTAGCCGGGAGTGGGCGGGCCCTACTCCGCCGGGATTTTTTCGCCCGCTTCCACCCTCACATCGATGGAATTCCCCCGGACAGGCATCGGGCACGTCCCGTAGGGCGTGAAGGCGCTGGGGTAGTTGATGGAGCGGTTGAAGTCGATGACCACCGACCCGTCAGGCCGCGGGCGGGGGATGGACACCTTTCGCCACTCGTCCGTGGTGTCGCCGTTGGTCTCATCGTGGAAGGTGACGGTCAAGGCGCCCAACTTCTCCTCTTCAGCGTGCAGCCGAATATCGTGGTCGATGCCCGGTGCACGGAACACGACTTCTCCTACGGAACGGTGGATGCCGTCAACCAAGGGGTTGGCGGTGCCAATGGGGACATCCACCGGCTCTGCGTAGGCCTCGAAGCGACCTCCGATGACCCAGTCGGGGTTGTAGTCGTATGTGGGCACGGCTGAGAACCCCGTCAGGACCGGAGAGCCGTTGTCCCGGGTGCGAATAGCGTACTTGTCCGCACGCATGGCAAGTTCAACAACTACTTGCGTACCGTCCGCTCCTCCGTACTGGACCCAGATGAGCGATTCTTCGTCCTTCAGGGTTGCACTCGCGGTCCCCTCGACGGCATCGCCGTTCTCTACGAACGTGAGGCCGTCCCCTGCGCTCGCGGTGAGGAATGCGGTTGTGCCGTCAGTGGACCATAGCCCGGGGACAAGGTCGAGCGTGGTGGGCTCTTCCGGCAGCCACTGGAAGGACGTGAGCGTCAGCCATCCGTGGTCCGCGGAGAGGGCTGCGTTTCGGCCCGCACGGAATCGCTGCCAACGTGCGATTTGGGCATCGATGGTTGTGCTGGGCGAGCTCATTGTTCTCCTTGGGCCAAGTCAGGTAGTGCGCAGCGGTTGCAGTTTGATCAACCATTTGCCCGCTTCCTGCATTCCCACCAGCCTAGCGTTGCTCCCTCGTAGTACAGGAGGTAGTGCCGCAGATGGTGGGGCGTGGTGACGGCTCGCGCTGACCCCCAACCCATGTCAGCGCGAGCCGCGATTAAGGGGCTAAGAGTGCGCCGGGCATGCGTGCAAGCATGTTCCGGCGCACTCCTCAGTCATGTCGGGGAAATCCTGGTTCCGAGGTGTCCTAGTGCGAGCGCCGGTGGGCCCGGCGCACACCTGCATAGGCCAGGAGCGATCCGACGGCGAGGAGGCCTGCCGCGACGAGGAGAACACCGGGTCCCTGAGCGCCTGTACTGGCCAATTGGCCCGATACGGTGGGAGCCGGCGCAGGTGCGGACGGCTGCTTGGTGGTCACGGCAACTGCTGCGGTGGTGCTGGGAGCAGGCGTTGCGGTGCTCGGGGTTGGGGTGGCCGTGCTTGGGGTTGAAGTGGGCGCCGCCGTGCTCGGAGATGGGGTCGGGGTGGCGGTGCTCGGAGTTGTCGTTGGGGTGGGTGCCGCGGTGCCGTCTCCGCTGCCCCCTGCGTTGGTGCGGCGCGTTTGGGCGCCCACGATGCTTTCCCGGCCCTGAATGCTGACCGTACCGTTGTTTTGGTACACATCCAGCGAAGCATCAGTGACGGGCGTTATGACGAAAAGCTCAACGTGCTCGCCCTTCGGGAGGCCTTTCCAAGAAACCGTGACTTTTTGTGGGGAACAATCAACGGTGGCCGGGTATTGGGCGTCGTCGTAGGGTTCGCTCACTTTGCCGTCTGCGTTCAGGTTCTTGCCCACACGCGGTGTAATACGGCTGCAGTCGATAGCCATTCCAGCAGCAGGGGTATCAGTAATCACGACGTCGTTGGTACGGGAAGTCATGGCAGGCATGTAGAAGATGGACTCAAGTTCGGTCTGTGCTGGATCTGACCACCACATGGCTTTACCGACAGACGTCGGGCCCGCTGGATCGCAGTTGACTGTGCACGGGCCATTAACCACAACAGGAACACGCACCACCGTGGATCCCACGGAGAAATTCAATTGGGTTGAACCACCAGTTCCCGGTTGCACCGCGTACTGGGTGGTGAAGTTGCACGCTCCACCGACGTTCAAGGGATGAGTGGCGACGAAGTCCGTCAGGGTGAAGACCACCAGGCCCTGGGGATTCGCCACGGCGGTGGCAACGGTTTGCCCGGTTTTGTTGTTGAGGTCAAAGGTGGAACTTCCGAACCATCGAAGTTCGGCAGGAAGTTGCAGGCTGAAGGTATCGCCGGGCTTCGAATTATCGGGGACCGACCACTGACAGGTCAGGTCTACTTGGTCCCATTGCTGGGTCACTGTGGAGGTGGTGCTGATACTGATGTGGGCGCCCGGAATGTCGGCGGCATTCGCCGGCGTCGCTAACAGGCCGATCCCCAAAACCGTCATCGCGGCAGCCAAGAGTGCGGCCACCACAGAGGCGGCCTTGAGATGGAAGTGGTTCATCATGGTGATGGTGGTCCTTACAATCCGTGCGAAGTGTTCCGTCGAAAGAAGAGTGGTTGAAGGCCGGGGTTCGTGACGGACCCTCGTCCCCCGCCGTCATGACGTCTCCGGGATGTGGCACGGGGTAGTTGGTTCCTGGGCGGCAGGGACAAGCGGATGGAAATTCACTCGAACGGGACTGAAAGCCCCCTCTGCCAGGATTTCGATCGCCATCTTGCATTCCATCAGCCGGGCAAGGTTGCTTTCATTTAGGGGCAACAGCACGTGCACCGCGCAGTTCATGTACATAGCCAGCGCACCGGTCCTTCGGAGCTGGTAGAGGACGGTTTCTCCCAGCCGGGCCAAGTGGGTCCACGAATGACCCGCCCCTGCCCGGGACTTTGGCAGCGAGATGATCGTGAGGACATGCGGGCAGCACGGATCCGGCCCGAACACTGTCAACTCGTGCACCCGCCGCTGGAAGTGCGCTTGCGTGGCCAGCCCCGTGTAGACGTCGGTGCACGAGATAGGTAGGGCCGCTTGGGTTTCCTCCGTCCAGCCTTCAACCAACGATTGGAGTGCATCAGCGTCCAAGTTCCGGTCCACTGCGGCGAAGAGTGCCCGGAAGTCCAACATCGTTTCGCCGATGCTGACGCCGTTCCTAGCGCGGGCGGCCCCCAGCGACCTGGCGATTGGTCCTGGTACTGAGGACCGCGTAGCCAAGTAGGTGGCCACGACCCGGACCTCCGGGAGAAGCCAGTCCGCCTGAAACCGCCAACCCTGCCGATAACTGGTTGCCTGCCACCTCTGCATGAGCAGTTGACGCGCAAAAGTACGTTCGACGAATGATCTTGTCCGGAACGATGTCATATGCCACTAGTGCCTCTGGAGGTCGTTTCATGACGATGCGGCGAGCGGAAGTGCGGTGCCGACCCTTGACCGGATAGCGGCAAGCTTTGATCAAGACTCTTTAGAAATTCGCGTCATGACTGAGGGGCCGTGGCCACTAAAAAAACATGGGTGCGATATTTCATAGTGGAGGGCTGTCCTAGATGGCACACTCGACGAGTGCAGGCGGCAACGTACACGGCAACCTGGACAGCGATGGGCACCTCATTGAGCAGGTTCGCAGCGGAGACATGTCCGCGTTCGACGACCTCTACGAACGCCACCTCTCCATCGCATCCGCCGTTGCGCGACGCAACGTGGATAACCCCAGCGACGCCGAGGACGTGGTTGCCGAGGCATTTCAGTCCGTCCTGCAGAGCCTCATGGCCGGGAAAGGACCGGACAACTTCTTCCGTGCCTACCTGCTGTCCACGGTGACCCGGCTCTCGCATCACCGGAACCGCAAAGCGGGGAAGACTTTGCCGAGTGGAGACGATTCCCTTTTGGACAGTGCCTCGGCAGAACCGGATGCGGCAATCAAAGCCTTCGAATCCCAAACTGTCGCCAGGGCATTTCGTGCACTCCCGGAACGGTGGCAGGCCGTACTTTGGTACCTCGACGTTGAGCGGATGAAGCCCGCTGCGGTGGCACCAATACTTGGCCTGAGCCCTAACGCCGTCTCCGCGTTGGCACTACGGGCCCGTGAGGGCCTCAGGAGGGAGTACCTTCAGGCCCACATCGCGGAAGAGAAGAATGCTGGTTGTGCCGAATATGCCGGCAAACTGGGTAGCTTCATTCGAGGTGGGCTTTCCACCGCCGCGGAACGCAAGCTGCGGGCGCACTTGAACGGTTGCTCGAAATGTACCGCCGCCTTGGGCGAACTCAAGGACGTCCAGAGCACCATGCGGGCTGTACTTCTCCCGATGATCACCGGTATTCCAGCTGCGGCATGGGCCGGCAAGGGTGCAGGACTGGGCATCATTGGCGGCTTGGCGCCAGTCAAGGCCGCCGTGGCCGTCCCGACGATCGCTCAACCGGCAGTGATGGCAGTGGTTGCTGCTGCGGGCTTAGGGCTTGCCCTCGGCGCGGTCGGTTTGGTGGACCTCTTGACGCCGGATTACATGGAGCAGCGTGCCGGGGAAGCCAGTACCTCCCAGCTGTTACAGAGCGTCAAACCCTCAGCTTCAGCCCCACCACCCAAACCGCAGCCGCCTTCAGCCACAGTTCCCCCGGCCGAGGTTCCCACCGCGGCGGCTCCATCCGTCGTCCCGGCCGTGCCTCCCGCAGCGCCGCCCCCCGCCGTCGTGAGACCCACCACAACGCCGATTCCGACGCCGGTCCCCCCACCGAGTTCCACTCGGCCGTCACCGCCCCGGGTGGATGTGCCCGCGCCGGTTGACGCCTCGGTCAAGGACATGAGTGCCGGCCCACGGGCTGTCACCATGGAAGTGAATTTCACTGTCGGGGGATCACAAGCTTTGGGACCGGGCAAGGTGGTCTTCTCGGTGGGAAGGGCAGAGTCGATCCCCATGAAGCTCGTCGATGCCCCGGAAGGTTGGTCCTGCTCAGTGCAGGCGTCGAACGTGGTTACCTGCACTACTCCATCCATCCAGCGAAGGGAACTGCACTTTCAGGTGACCGCAGTGAGCCAACGGCGAAGTCAAGGCGGTGTCCTGACGTACTCGCTCAGTGGCCAAGGACTCGGCCCCGGTGACTTTGTGCATAAGTATTGACCTCAAATTCCTTGCCCCTGCCGCGTCACGAAATCACGGTTTGAAGCACTGATGTCGTGCTGGCCCTGACTGAGGAGGCAGCACGTAGGCGAATAAGGGACGTATGACAACGGCGGCAAAGTAATGGTTCGGGTTCTGGTGACTGGCGTCGGAAGACCTGCAGGCAACTCCTTGGCGCGCCAATTAATGGATCGTGGCCATTGGGTACTCGGCGTCGAAGCGCACCCGGTGGAGGCTTCAGCTGCCCACGCAGTGTCAGTCGTATCGCAGCCACATGTACCCGGCTACCTCTGGGAACTACGCGGGCTCGCCGCGATCCATGACATCGAGGTGGTTGTTCCCACTGCCCGTGATGAGCTCCTGGTGGTGTCCGCGGCCAAGAATCATTTCGCCCCGGGTGTGGACGTGCTCATCGCCGATCCGGCACCTCTTCGGGTAATGCATGACAAGTATCTCGCCATGCAGCGACTGGTGGCTGCCGGCATTCCCGTGGCCGGGTTCGGACTGCCGGGAGAATTCGGGTCGATCAATGAGGCGATGGTCCAGCTCGGCGGGTCGCTGGTGGTGAGGCCAAGGGTTTCCAAGGGTGGACTGGGTGCACAGGTCCTGAAAAGGAGAAGCACCGTCGGGCACATTGCCTTGAACGGGTCAGCCCTGAACTGGTCGGCCCTGAACTGGTCAGCCCTGGACGATTCCTGGATGGTGCAAAGATTCACTCCCGGTCCTGCCTACCTCCCCACGGTTCTGCGCCACGCCCTCAGCGGAGGCAGCGCCGACGTCGTGGTTGTCTTGGAGAAGACCGGGCAGGTGGGCAGTAGCGGAATCCGAAGAGCCCACCGCGATTCCATCCGTCGAGTGGACCTGCCGGACGTAGCGCAGCTGGCGGGCGCGGCAGCCGCGGCATCGAAGTTGTCTGGACCGGTCGGAGTCGCGATCCGGCGCATGCCGGACGGAAGCCCGGTGGTGCTGGGGATCGAGGCCGGGTTTGGTGCGCATAGTGCCTGGGCGCCGGAGCTCGTGGACGCAGTCATGCGGCCGTATGCAAGGGAAGGCCTGCGGAACGCTCGTTGATGCCGCGACGCCGGAATGTGAGACGCGTTGCGGCGGACGGCTTTTTTGCGGGTAATATCCCCTAGGAAACAAGTAACCCGGCTCACAGTATCCAGCGCAGTGTACGAGTCAAACCAGATCCCGAAGGTAAGTATCTATGGTTCACACTGCCCATCAAGACACTGATCTCGCTGCCGAACTTCGCGCCGACGTTCGCCGGCTCTCCACCCTTCTGGGTGAGTCCCTGGTCCGGCAGCATGGCCCCGGGCTCCTTGCCCTGGTGGAACAGGTTCGCTTGCTGACCAAGGAATCCAAGGAGGCCGCACGTGGCGGTGCCGATGCCACCGGTCCGTGGAGCGCGCACGACGTCGTAGCCCAGGTCCGCGAACTCCTCGCCTCCCTGCCGCTTGACCAAGCGACCGACTTGGTCCGTGCCTTTGCGTTCTATTTCCACCTCAGCAACGCTGCCGAACAGGTTCACCGTGTTCGCGGCCTCCGGACGCGCCAGGAAAAGGATGGTTGGCTGGCAAAGGCAGTCTCGGAGATCGCCAACAAAGCCGGGTCCGATGTGCTGCAGGATGTCATCAACGAACTCGATGTTCGCCCGATTTTTACGGCACATCCCACCGAGGCTTCACGTCGATCGGTGCTGGACAAGATCCGGAAGCTCTCGGACGTCCTCGCTGAACCGACCGCGGAGAGGACTTCCCTGCGACGGCGCCAGGATCGCCAGCTCGCCGAGATCATTGACCAGATGTGGCAAACAGATGAGCTCCGCCAAGTGCGCCCCACTCCCGTGGATGAGGCCCGCAACGCGATCTACTACTTGAACAACATCCTGACCGATGCCATGCCGGAGATGCTCACTGACCTGGCGGAACTCTTGGCCGAGCACGGTGTGGCGCTGCCCGCAGGTGCAGCGCCGCTGCGGTTCGGGTCATGGATCGGCGGTGACAGGGACGGGAATCCGAACGTTACGGCAGCTGTCACCCGGGAAATCCTGCAACTCCACAACCAGAACGCCGTGCGCATCAGCATTGCCCTGATCGATGAACTCATCTCGGTGCTCTCAAATTCCACTGCGCTCTTCGGTGCGGACCAAGCCCTCCTGGATTCCATCGCAGTGGATGTCAAGAACCTGCCCGGCCTGGATAAGCGGGTTCTTGAACTCAACGCCCAGGAGCCTTACCGGCTCAAGTTGACGTGCATCAAGGCCAAGATGATGAACACGGGCCGCCGCGTCGCGGCGTCCACCCATCACGAACCCGGACGCGACTACGCCACCACGTCGGAGCTCTTGGCCGAATTCGCGTTGCTTGAGGACTCGCTGCGTAACCACTCCGCCGGACTGGTTGCTGATGGCGCATTGGCAAGGGTCCGCCGTGCGTTGGCGGCTTTTGGTTTGCATCTTGCCACCCTCGATATCCGCGAGCATGCCGACTACCACCACGACGCCGTGGGACAACTGGTCGATCGGCTAGGCGGGGAGAAGCCCTATGGTTCCCTGTCCCGGGCGGAGCGTTTTGAGTTCCTGGGCGCCGAGTTGGCTTCGCGTCGCCCGTTGTCTGGCCACCCGATCGTGCTCCAAGGCACGGCAGACGGAACTTACGACGTGTTCCGCAGCATCCGCCATGCTCTGCACACCTATGGGCCCGATGTCGTGGAGACGTACATCATTTCCATGACCCGTGGCGCCGACGACGTCTTGGCAGCAGCCGTTTTGGCCCGTGAAGCTGGCTTGATCGACCTCTTTGGAGCAACGCCCTACGCGAAAATCGGCTTCGCGCCCCTGCTGGAAACCGTTGAAGAGCTGCGTGCGTCCGCCGAGATCGTGGACCAGCTGCTCTCGGATCCGTCCTACCGGGAATTGGTCCGTCTCCGCGGCGATATCCAGGAAGTCATGCTCGGTTATTCCGACTCCAATAAGGAATCCGGCGTGATGACGAGCCAGTGGGAAATCCACAAAACCCAGCGCAAGCTGCGGGACATCGCCGCGAAACACGGGGTGCGGGTCCGTCTCTTCCACGGCCGTGGTGGCTCAGTGGGACGCGGCGGGGGACCCACCTACGATGCCATCATGGCCCAGCCGAACGGCGTTCTTGAAGGGGAAATCAAGTTCACGGAGCAAGGCGAGGTTATCTCCGATAAGTACTCCCTCCCGGAGCTTGCCCGGGAAAACCTTGAGCTCTCCTTGGCCGCAGTCATGCAGGGTTCGGCGCTGCACCGGACCCCGCGAACCTCCGAGGATGAGCGGGAGCGTTACGGCAGCGTCATGGAAATCATTTCCGACGCCGCGTTCGCCCGGTACCGCTCCCTGATAGACGATCCCGAGTTGCCCGCCTACTTCCTTGCCTCGACGCCGGTGGAACAACTGGGGTCGCTGAACATCGGCTCACGGCCTTCCAAGCGCCCCGACTCCGGCGCCGGCTTGGGTGGCCTCCGCGCTATTCCTTGGGTCTTCGGCTGGACCCAGTCCCGCCAGATCGTGCCGGGTTGGTTCGGTGTAGGCTCGGGCCTGAAAGCGGCGCGGGAAGCCGGGAACACGGAACAGCTGATGGAAATGACGGAGCGCTGGCACTTCTTCCGTTCGGTGATCTCCAATGTGGAGATGACATTGGCCAAGACCGACATGGAGATCGCGGGCCACTACGTTTCTTCCTTGGTCCCTGAGGAGCTGCACCGGATTTTCCATCTGATCCGGGACGAGTACGAGCTCACCGTGGCAGAGATCGAACGGCTCACAGGTGAGGCCGAACTGTTGGACGCCCAGCCCATGCTGAAAAGGTCGCTGGAAATCCGTGACCAGTACCTGGATCCGATCAGCTACCTGCAGGTTGAGCTCCTGCGCCGAATCCGTGAAGAGTCGGTGTCCGGCAACGAGATAGATGAGCGGCTTCAACGGGCCATGCTCATCACCGTCAACGGCGTGGCCGCAGGCCTGCGAAACACCGGGTAGCCAGTTAGGGTGGTGGGATGCCGTCGTTCCAGACCAAGTTGAAGATCACGGGCCTCAAGCCGGGAAACGCGCCCGAGTCCGTGATGGCAGCAGCGGTGGAAGCATTGGAAACCCGCCACCATGTGGAGGCCAACCAACTCGATATCGTCGGGGGAGTGCCACAGCTCACCCTCCGTTTCATGGTCGATGCGCGGGATTACAGTGGCGAGAACGACGACGCCCGGACATCGGCCGCGATGATGCGCGACGCCGTCGAACGCGTTGCGCTGACCGGGAACCTCTACGTCTTGCGCCGCAACCGTGGCCGCTGGGCCCCTGTCTAGCCTCCGGCAGGGGCCGGCGCTGCCGGGCGTCACTCGGGGCTGGGGGCCTCGCCGTCGAACCCTTCTTCCACTGGGGAACGGCTGCCTCGGCGGCGTGTCGCGATGAGTCCCACCACCACCCCGATGAGCAAGCCGGCCCCGGCTCCGATCATCGAGCTTGCCCAGAACGGCAGTTTCGTCGCTGAACCCGTGAAGTAGCCCAGGCCTACCTGCCACACAGACCAGAGCACGGCGCCGAGCCCGGCACAAAGGCTGAACCCGCGGACGGACACGTTTGCGATGCCGGAGGCGGCCGACGTCGCCAGCCGTCCCGCCGGGATGAACCGACCACCGATAATCGCGCCGTACGTTGAGGATCGGCCGGCCTTTGCGATGGCCCGGTGGACTCCGATATGCAGGCGGCGGCCCCACGCCCATCTGTCCAGGACGTGGCTGATGCGTCGCTTGAACAGCATGAAAACGGCCATATCCCCGAGCCAGGAAGCGATCGCGGCCAGCAGGAGCAAGAGCCACACGTTGACATGGTTGTCGGCCGCCAAAGCTCCGCCGGTGATGACCATCATTTCTGAAGGGATTGGCGGGAAAATGGCGTCGGCCATCACCATGGGTACGATCCACAGGTAAATTGCGGATCCCCACGTATCCGGGGCGGTGATGTCCATGCGCACAAGGTACCGCACTTGCCGCCCGGACGCTGCGGCGAAAGACTGACGGCATGCGAATCGAACTCCTGCAGGGCGACATCACCAAGCGCGACGTCGATGTCATCGTCAATGCTGCCAACTCCTCCCTACTCGGTGGAGGGGGAGTGGACGGCGCCATCCACAGCGCCGCAGGACCGGAACTCCTGGCAGCCTGCCGCGAATTGCGCAGAACGGAACTGCCCGCGGGCCTGCCGGTGGGCTCGGCCGTCGCGACTCCGGCGTTCAGGCTTCCGGCCCGCTGGGTGGTGCACACCGTGGGGCCCAACCGTCATGCCGGCCAAACTGATCCGGCCCTGTTGGCGTCCTGTTTCGTGGAGAGCTTGAGGGCCGCGTCCGGGCTCGGCGCCCGATCCATCGCGTTCCCCGCGATCAGTGCCGGGATTTATGGCTGGGACGCCGAACAAGTCGCCAGGATAGCGTTCGATGTCGTCACCTCCTTCGGATCACCCTCAGCGGGTGCCGTGTCAAGCAATCAGCTCGACGTTGTGGAGTTCGTCCTCTTCTCGGAGAGGACCGCGGCGGCCTTCCGCGCAGTGTTCGAGGCCGGCGCCTAGCGTGCTTCGCTGAGCTCCAACTGGCTGCGGTACTCCACGGGGTGGTTGCTGATGGGGTCCACAAAGGAGATACCGCGTGCCAACAATTGAAGGGGTTTGGTGTAGTCGTCCGGGGCCTTGTCCAGCAGGTCCGGGTAGAACGCATCGTTGACGATTCCCAGACCGAGCGAGGCCATGTGCACCCGTAATTGGTGGGTCTTTCCGGTGTGGGGCTCAAGGCGGTAGAGCGCGCGCTGGTGCCTTCCGGCGTCGAACGTCTTTGTCTGTTCGATGCGGGTTTCCGCGTTCGGTTCGCCGTCGATGACTTCAGCGAGCAGGTAGCTGCGGGACTTGGTCATCCGGTTGCGGACCACAGCAGGGAACTCGACGGCGGGATAGCCTGCGGCGGGCGCGGCGGCGGACACGCACTCGTATTCCTTCCGGACCTGGCGCTTTTCAAACAGCACCTGGTATTTGCCCCGCGTCTCAGGGTTGGTGGAGAGCAGCAGGAGGCCGGCGGTCATGCGGTCCAGGCGGTGCATGGGAATGAGATCTGGAAGGCCGAGTTGGTTCCGGAGCCGTACCAGCGCCGATTCCTGGATGTACGTTCCGCCGGGGGTGGTGGGGAGGAAATGAGGCTTGTCCACCACGAGGATGTGCTCGTCCTGGTGGAGGATGGAGAGTTCCACCGGGATCCGGGTCTCTTGGGGCAATGTCCGGTAGTACCAGATGAAGGTGTGGTCCTCGAGCTTGGTGCTCCGGTCCAGCCGTACGCCGCCCTCGCCCACGATCTCGCCGGCGTCGAACCGGTCCTCGATGCCTTGGGGGTCGATGTGGCCCCAGCGATGCATCATGTAGTCCATCGCAGTGTCCCACGGACCCTCGGCAGGCAGGCGCAGGCGGGTAGCGTTCACGCCGTCGCGCACAGGAAGGGGGGATTGCATCACCGGTTAATTCTATCGGCCCCGCGTTGTGGGGCCCGCTCTGCACGGATTGAGCTCGATTGTGCGGGTAGAGCGGGCCTGGCAACGGCATGGAACCGAACATAAAAAAGTTCTTGACAATAAAAATTGTCGGTTGGCATACTGGAAGCATGTTGGACATCGAAGTGATTGAGGATCCCGCGGCGGCGGAAGCCTCGTTGGACCCGATCCGTACGCGCATCCTTCAAGAGCTCACCAAGCCTTCGTCGGCCACTCAGTTGGCCGCTCGGATCGGACTTCCGCGCCAGAAGGTGAACTATCACCTCAAGGCCCTTGAGGGCCATGGGCTGGTGGAGCTGGTGGAGGAGCGCAAGAAGGGCAACGTGACCGAGCGGGTGTTGCGCGCTACGGCGGCTTCCTACCTGATCTCGCCGGTTGCGTTGGCGTCGGTTGCCCCGAATCCGGCCCGCTTTGCGGACAGGTTCTCTGCATTCTGGCTCCTGGCCCTGGCTGCGCGCACGGTGCAGGAGATGGGCAAGCTCATCGCCGGTGCCGCCGCGGCAAAGAAGAAATTGGCCAGCTTCGCGATCGACGGCGAGATCGCTTTTCGCTCGGCCGCCGAACGCGCGGCCTTCGCTGAAGAACTCGGGGTGGCGGTGACGGCTCTCGTGGATAAGTACCACGACGGCGGTGCTGACGCACTGGCCAGCGGCGCGCGCAAGCACCGGCTCGTCGTCGTACTTCACCCAACACTCAAATCGACCACGCGCTGAACAAGTTCCTCGGGGAACACGCAACAGAAAAGGACCACAGCAATGACTGACAACAGGAAATTTGAGATCGTGGCCGACACCGCACTGCCCGGCACCCCGGAGCGCGTGTGGCAGGCAGTCACCCAGGACACCGCGGCGTGGATGTTCCCCACGGATCAGTGGCCGGCCGTGAAGACCGTGGAGGAGTACCCGAGCCATCTGGTGACGCGTATGGAAGGTCCTGACGGTTGGTTCAACCAGTTGGAACACGTCCTTGAACCGCTGGATGGTGGCCGTGCCCAACTGCACTACGTCCATAGCGGGATCTTCGCCGATAACTGGGACGAACAATATGACGGCGCCAGCAAGCACACCGCGTTCTACCTCCACACGCTGGGTCAATATCTGCAGCACTTTGATGGCAAAGCGGTGGTCTTTACCGACGTCCAAGGACCCGCTGCGTCGCAGGTTCCCGGTGGATTTCTCCAGTTGAAGAACGCGCTGCGCGTGGACGGGCTGAGCGAAGGGGCTTCTTTTGATGTGGAGCTCGACGGCGTCGGGCGGTTGAGCGGGGAGGTGGACTATTCCAACGAGAACTTCCTCGGCCTGCGAACTGCCGATGCCCTGTACCGGTTCTTCGGCAGGAACGCGTTCGGCGCTCCGGTGGGGATGACCGTCCACGACTTCTCGGGCTCCGGCGACGCCGAGCTCACCGCGAAGACGTGGGGCGCCTTCCTGGAAAAGGTGTACGCGTAAGGGCTAGCTGGGCTATGGCGTCCAAGCTCGAGCCATGGACTCGAGTGCTGCGTCATATATCGCGTCCCAGTCGGTATCCGGGTGGTTCATCTGGGCCAGCTCAAGGCTGACCAGCCCATGGACTTGCCCCCAAATCGCCATCGCCACCATCTCCGGGCTGTCGGTGCGTAGCCTCCCCGCCGTTTGTGCGGCGGTTACCGCCTCCACGAGGGGGAGGATGGCATCCCCGGCGACTTCCGGCGTCGGGCTGCACCCCACGTAGGCGGTCAACGCGCCGCCGAACATGAGCCTGTAAAGGGCCGGATGCGCCAACGCCCACGTGCGGTACGCCAGTCCTAGTCCCCGGAGCCCATCACCGGCCGCGTGTCGTTGTGACTCGCCGAAGGAGCGAAAACCGTCGTCGACGGCGGCCGTCAGCAGCTGCGATTTCCCGCCGAACAAGGAGTAGATCGCCGTTGTGGAGGTTTCCGCCGCGGCTGCCACGTCGCGGAGGGTCACTCGGGCGGGTCCTTCGCGGTCCACGAGTTCCGCCGTAACCGCCAATAACTGTTCCCGCACGCGCTGGTCATGAACGATAGGTCTTGCCATGAGACAAAGTATTTCATAACATCGTTCCGTAACGACGTTACATAACACAGTTACATAACTTCCCCGACTGAAGGATGTGGCATGGCGCAGGAGATCTTCCCAGGGCGGTTTACGGCGGACATCGGGCGCGAGTCCGTCACTGTTTTCCTTATCGGCATGCGGGCAAACAGGTGGTGGAAAGCGCGCCGTATTACAAGAGTGGCCTCGTCCATGACCGTGATGATGCGCCATCTGGCCACTCATCCGGATTCAGGATTGTTGGGTAGTGAACAGTGGTTCGGGAGGACCACCATCCTGCTGAGCTACTGGGAAAGTCCTGAGCATCTGAGGCGATTCGCGGCAGATAAGGACTCGCCGCATCTTGGCCCTTGGCGCACGTTCATGAAGCAGGTTGCCGGCAGCGGCGACGTGGGCGTTTGGCACGAGACGTACCAGGTGCCGGCGTCGGGAATTGAAGTGGTGTACAACGGCATGCCCCTGTTCGGTCTGGCGAAAGCCACATCCCATGTCCCCGTGCGGCCGGGGAGCAACACCGCGAAGCAACGCATGGGCTCCGCAGTCAGGACAGCGCCGGTCCCGGGCGCTTAGGCGACGGCAGTTGGCGCTTAGGCGACGGCGACGGCGGGTGGCTGCCCGGTCGCAAGGTCGCGGCGGAGGTGGGGCGCGGCGTCGAGTTTGTCCTGGGCGGCTCGGATCGCAAGAATTGCGGCCTCCAACTTAGCCGGCGGAAGGGTGAATGGAACGCGGAGGTATTGCTCGAAAGCGCCTCCCACCCCAAATCGCGGACCGGCGGCCAACCGCACGCCAAAGTCCGGGGCCAGTACCGTAAGGGCAGTGCTGGACGGCGTCGGCAACCGGCACCAGACGGTGAGCCCGCCGCGCGGCCGTTCCGCCTCCCAGCTGGGCAAATGTTCGCCCAACAAGCCCAGCAAGTATTCCCGGTTTTCCCTCAGTGCCGACAGGCGCTCATTCAGGGGCTCGTCAAAAGATCTGACCAGCCGGGCCGCGGCCAGCTGCTCCACAACGGATCCGCCCAGATCCATGATGGCCCTGACCGAAACGAACCGGGCGATCAGCTCTTCCTCTGCACGGATCCACCCGGTCCTCAGGCCGGCCCAGTGGGACTTGCTCAGTGAACCAATGGACACCACACCCGGCCCGAAAGAGGCCATCGGGGCTGTGCGGACGTCGTCGAGATTCAGGGCGCGGAGTGTCTCGTCGACCACAAGCACCGTACCGGCAGCAGCGGCGGCGCGCACCAAGACCCGGCGCTGCAGGTCGGACATGACCCGCCCGGTGGGGTTATGGAAATCGGGGACGAGGTAGGCCATCGCCGGGCGTTGTTGCCTCATGGTGGTCATCATGGCGTCCATGTCCCAGCCCGGCGAAGTCCTGGAAATGGTCCCCGGAAGTCCCACGGGCAACGGTTTACAGCCTGCTGCGCGAATGGCGTCCAGGGCGTTGGGATACGTGGGGTGTTCCACGAGCACTTTGTCCTGTTTGCCGGCGAGGGTCCGCAACACGATGTTCAATGCATGCTGCGCTCCCGAGGTCACAAGGATTTGCTCCTCGCTGGTGGGCACGCCCTCGGCGCAGTACTTCTCCGCGATCGCCTTTCTCAGGGCCACGACCCCCACGGCGTCGTATCCGAAGCCGGGAAGCAGTGCCGGCAGGTCGGTCAGGGCATCGGCGAACGCCCGGTGGACCACCTCGCCAGCCGCGGGGAGCGACGCGTAGGCGAAGTCCGTGAGCCCCTCCGGTATGGCCAGGCCTGGCGCGCTAACCGGTGAAGTCCTGTGGGGGATGCACGTCCGGCCCCGACTGCCTTGGCCTGCGGTGAGAAAGCCCTGCTCGCGAAGGGCGGCATACGCCGCGGTGACAGTGGTGCGGCTGAGGTTAAGCGCCTGGGCAAGAGCGCGCTCGCTGGGCAGCGCAACGTCCAACGGGATGCGCCCGTCCATCACCAGCAAGCGGACGACGTCGGCGAGCTCGCGGTAGGCGGGAAGGGCGCCGGAGTTCCATGGCCCCAAGAGACGAACGAGCGCGGTGGGATTCAACGAGCCAACCATAAGACCAGTATTCCAAACTGGCTATGGAATACAAGGCCAGTTTTTACGATGATGGTTCAATGACACGACGACTTACGCAACTCCTGATAGGCCTCGCCATGTACGGCATCTCCTTGGCGATGTTTATCCGCGCCGGGCTGGGCCTTGATCCGTGGGACGTGTTCCACCAGGGCATTTCCCAAAAGACCGGCTTCAGCATCGGCGTCGTCGTTATTGCGGTCAGTTTCGTTGTCCTCCTGCTGTGGATTCCCCTGCGGCAGATGCCCGGTATCGGGACCATCGCCAACGCCGTCCTTGTAGGCGTATTCGCTGACCTTGGCCTGTGGGCCATTCCTGTGTTTTCGCACCTCGGCGGCCAGATCGCCATGCTCGCCGGAGCAGTGATCCTCAACGGAATCGCCTCGGCCTGCTACATCGGGGCACGCTTGGGCCCGGGAGCGCGTGATGGATTAATGACCGGCCTGGTCCGGCGAACCGGGTGGTCCGTCCGGTTGGTGCGAACAGGGATTGAAGTGGCGGTCCTCGCTATTGGGTGGCTGCTGGGCGGCTCTGTGGGTGTAGGGACCGTGGTCTACGCGCTGGCGATCGGTCCGATTGTGCAATTGCTGCTGCCGAGGTTCATGGTGCCGGAAACGGCCCATGTGCCGGCTGAGGTCACGTCCGCTGCGGCTTAGGGAACCGGCTGGCAGTGGGGGCAGAAGTAGATGTCCCGCTCCTCTGTCCCGTCAGGCGCCGCAAGAAGCGCGCGCCTGACCATGGTGCCGCAGCGCCTGCAGGGCTGGCGTTCCCGGCCATACACCCAGTAGCCGGGCCGCATTGCCCGCGGCCCCAGCGTAGTCCGTCGGCCAGGACCAAGGTTTTCGCCGAGGAGCCGTTTGGCATCGTTGACAATTTTGGCCAGGTCCGGGACGGACCCCACAGGCAAGGTGGGATGGACACCGGAAAGGAAGCAGGCCTCACAACGGTAGATGTTGCCGATCCCTGCAAGCTTGCGTTGGTCCAACAGAGCGAACCCCACCGGGACGTCCGGTTCGGCTTGGAGCCTGCGCAGGGCTTCTGCCTCGTCCCAATCGGGGCCGAGCAAGTCCGGCCCCAGGTGACCGACTATCTTGTCCTCATCCGCGGTCGGAACCACTTCCAGGATGCCTAAGGAAAAGCCAACGGCATCTGCCGAGCTGGTCCGGAGAACGCAGCGAGCGGTGTGGCCGGGCTTGGTCCACCGGCCGCCCGGCGGATAAATCATCCAGTTCCCCTCCATTTTGAGGTGCGAATGGATGGTCAAGGCGCGGGGCTTCCTGCTGGCACCGGCCTCTTCGTCGGCGGGCCCAGTGAGCCGCATGAGCAGGTGCTTTCCCCGGGGGACCACCTCTGTCATGGTCCACCCCGACAGATTGAGCGTGGCGAAACGGGGCACGCGGAAGTCCGAGGCGGTGATTTTTTGCCCTGCCAGTACCTGGTTCAGCCGGTTAGCGGCCCGCCAGACGGAATCGCCTTCAGGCACGGATCCGGAGTCCCTTCGGAGTCGAGTAAGCGCCAGCTGACGTCAGCGCCGCGGCAATGGGGGTGTCCAAGAGGTCGTGGCCGTTGACCTTCTCCATGAAGAGCTTGTCCACAGCACCGCGGCGGACCACCCCGACGAGCGCCTCGGCGGCGACTCCCAACACGGCGCCTTCGTTACTGAAAGTGAGCAGCGTCTTGCCGCCGCGTTCCACATAGAGGACCAGTGCGCCGTCGACCATCACCACCAGCGCCCCGGCCTTCCTCCCCGGACGATGGCCGGAACCGGCGTCCACCGATACAGCCGGCCACGGGAGTGCAGCCCCGTAGGGGTTGGCGGGATCAGTAGCGGCCAGGGCCAACGCGACCGGTTCGGCGTTGGCAACACGGGCGTCCTCAGTGAAGGACCGCAGCCGGTCAACTGTGGCAGGAACTGCGAACTGTGCCGCCCCGAGGTGTTCGATGAAGTAGCCGCGGCGGCAGCGGCCGGCCTCTTCAAGCCGGGCCAGTACTTTGTACATGAGGCCGAAGCCGCCGATGATGTTCTCTGCCATGACGGAACCCCGGGTCACCACGCCGTAGCGGTCCAGCAGCAGCTCGGCGGTGCCGCGTGCGTGGATGGTGGGGTCGAGCTCGGGTGCTGGTAGCGCTGCCCAGCGTCCCACGGCCGACGGCGGCACGGCCCCAGCGCCCGTGGCGGAGCCGAACCGTCCTCCCGTGAGGCCGGGTGATCCGAGAAGACCGGTGCCATGGGAGCGGCCCAGCCGGCTCATGCGCGGTGCCCGCGCCCGGGGAGCCTTGGCGACTTGCCGGTGGGCTGTTTTGCCACCGGAAATCATGGCCCGGACCGGCGCGAACGTATCGCCCGTGACCCGCCCGGCCCAGACCAAATCCCACAGCGCGGTGACCACGGCCTCGTCGCTGAGCACGGCGTCCATGCCACCTGCCACGTCTGTCAATTGCCGGAAGAAGTAGCCGCCCCCAGCGCTGAAGTGATCCAACAGCCGTTGTTGGGCGTCGCCAGGCTCAAAGTCGGGTGCAGGGTTGAGTGTCAGTTCGGCAGAATCGGCGACGTGGAGGCTGATCCACCCATCATTGCCGGGCAAGGAGCCGGCTCCGGACCAAAGAAGTTCGCCGGCGGCCATCAGTTCATCGAGCATGGCAGGTTTGTAGTCAGCGACACGGCTGGAGAGCACCAATGGTTCCCACGCTGACGCCGGAACCGGCACGCCGGATAATTGGTCCACGGCGGTGATGATTCCGTCCAGCCCCCGCAACGCCTGGCTCCGGGACGTGCCCGGCGCCGTGACGTTTTGCCACGCGGGAAGGAAACGACCATAGGCTGCTGTATCCACCGGTTCCACTTCAGCCCGGAGAGCGGCCAGGGAGCGACGCCGCAGCTTCCGCAGGACCTCGGCGTCACACCATTCACTGGATGGCGGAGCGTCAACGCTCATGACCTCCATGTCAACGGCATCGGTGGTCGCCGGTTCGGCGACGGCGTGCGGCCGGAATTCGCCTTCCACCACGCGGCCGTCACCGGCTAGGCGCTTCAGGGCGGTGTTGACCACTGCGACCCCCAGCCCAAGGCGGGAGGCCGCTTCTGCGGCGGTGAAGGGTCCGTGGGTGCGTGCGTACCGTGAAACAAGGTCACCCAAAGGATCATGGACGGGCTCGATGAAAGCGAGGGGAACGCCCATGGGAAGCGGGACTCCAAGGGCATCACGGAGCCGGGCAGCATCTTCAACAGCCGCGAAGCGCACGACGCCGCCAATGGTCACTTTG
This sequence comes from Arthrobacter sp. efr-133-TYG-104, assembly GCF_030208915.1. Lineage (NCBI taxonomy): Bacteria > Bacillati > Actinomycetota > Actinomycetes > Micrococcales > Micrococcaceae > Arthrobacter > Arthrobacter sp. efr-133-TYG-104. The sequence continues at coordinate 43,907 of NZ_JARVTA010000010.1, read as the reverse complement.
AGCGCCCGGTTGGCTTTCTGTAGCGCCGCCAAGTGGGCGCCGGCGTCGGGCGTCCCGGCGTCGGGCGTTTCCTCAAGCCGCTCCGCTACCTCGGCGACAGTCAGGGGACCCAGCAAGCGCAACAGGTCCGCGACTCCTTCCATTCCGCGGACCTTGCGGTCCGGGGCAAGCCGTTGCAACTCCCGCTCGGTGGAATCGATAACGGCGGCGTCGAGCAGTTCCCGGAGCTCCACGCGGCCCAAGAGTTCGTTGAGGAGGGTCGAGTCCAAGGCGAGGGCTGCTGCCCGGCGTTCTGCAAGCGGGGAGTCGCCTTCATAAAGGAACTGCGCAACATAGCCGAACAGCAGGGACTTCGCGAAAGGGGAGGGCTGTTGCGTGGTGGTTTCGACGATCCGCAACTCTCGCCGCTCCACGGATGCCGCGATGTCCTTGAGGGCAGGCAGATCGTAAACATCCTGCAGGCATTCGCGTACCGTCTCGAGCACGATGGGGAACGAGGGATACTTACGGGCGACGTCCAGCAATTGGGCTGAACGTTGGCGCTGCTGCCACAATGGTTGGCGTTTGGCCGGGTTCTGCCGTGGCAGCAACAACGCCCGGGCAGCACATTCCCGGAACCTGGACGCAAAGAGGGCGCTGCCGCCTACCTCGGCTGTGACGATCTGCTCAAGTTCGTCCGGTTCAAAGAGGAACAGCTCGGCACCGGGCGGCTCGTCCTCCATCATGGGGACGCGCAGGACGATGCCATCATCGGCAGCCATGGCTGATCCGTCCAAGCCATAACGCTGTTGGAGCCGCTGGCCGACGGCCAGCGCCCAAGGCGCGTGGACCGGCATGCCGAACGGGCTGTGAAGGACCACCCGCCAGTCGCCGAGTTCGTCATGGAACCGTTCAACCACCAAGGTTCGGTCACTGGGCACAATCTCTGTGGCTTCCTTTTGCTCCCTGAGGTACTGGAGCAGGTTGCTGGCGGCGAAAGCGTCCAATCCGCTGGCTTGGCAGCGTTCCATGGCTGGCGCGTCGTCGGCAGCGGAGAGTTCCCGGATGAAGGCACCCAGGGCGCGGCCCAGATCAACGGGACGGCCCAGGGAGTCGCCCTTCCAAAAAGGAAGCTTGCCGGGCTGGCCGAAAGCAGGGGAGACCAAGACCCGATCATGGGTGATGTCCTCGATCTTCCAACTGGTGGCTCCGAGGGCAAAGACATCGCCCACGCGGGACTCGTAGACCATTTCTTCATCGAGCTCGCCGACGCGGCGACCGCCTTTTGCCGCTCGCGCGGAAGCGGTGGGTTCGCCGCCCGCCGCTGCTCCGGGAGAGGCGGAACCCTCCACCTCAGTGCCGATGATGTAGACGCCGAACAGGCCGCGGTCCGGGATGGTGCCGCCGGACGTAACGGCAAGGCGCTGGGCCCCCGGCCGGCCTTCGATGGTCCCGGCGTGCCTGTCCCAGATAATGCGGGGCCGTAGTTCAGCGAATTCGTCGGAGGGGTAACGCCCCGCCAGCAGGTCCAGCGTGGCCTCGAACGCGGAGCGCGGCAGGCTGGCGAACGGAGCCGACCGCCGTACGGTGCTGAACCACTCCTCGACGTCGATACTTCCCAATGCTGTGGCGGCCACCGTTTGCTGGGCGAGGATGTCCAAAGGGTTGGTGGGGATGCTGAGCCGTTCGATCTGGCCACTGAGCATCCGTTCCACCGTAACGCTGGTGTGTAGGAGGTCCGCGCGGTGCTTGGGGAACAAGACGCCCTCGGAAATTTCGCCCACCTGGTGTCCGGCACGCCCTACCCGCTGGAGTCCGCTGGCCACTGAAGGCGGCGACTCGACTTGGATCACCAGGTCCACGGCGCCCATGTCGATGCCGAGTTCCAGCGACGATGTGGCAACAACGCAGCGCAGCCTGCCGGATTTGAGGTCGTCCTCGATCATGGCCCGTTGGTCTTTGGACACTGAGCCGTGGTGGGCCCGGGCCAGCACAGGATCGGCGCCCGTGGTGCTCCCAGCCTGCGCCATCATGTGCGCCGGAGTGGCCGTGGACGCCGGAACTCCCGGGTTCTCCTCCGGGGCCGCCCATGTACCTCCACCTACTGCCATCAATTGGCGTTCGGCATAGATCTCGTTCAGCCTGGCGGTGAGGCGCTCCGAGAGCCTACGGGAGTTGGCGAACACGATGGTGGACTGTTTGGACAGGACCAGATCCACAATCTGTTCCTCCACATGGGGCCAAATGGAGGCTTGCGGCTGCAACCCTGAAGCCGGGCCCGAATCGAACGCCCCGGCAGCACCCTGCAGGTCGGACATGTCCTCCACAGGGACCGTGACCGTGAGGTTCCAGTTCTTCTTGGACGGAGGGGCCACGATTTCCACGGGCGCTTGTCCCGCAAGGAACTGGGCCACTAGCTCGCGTGGTTGGACGGTTGCGGACAGCCCAATACGCTGGGCAGGCTTTGGCAGCAGTGCATCCAGGCGTTCGAGGGAAACGGCCAAGTGCGCACCGCGTTTGGTGCCCGCGACGGCGTGAACCTCATCGATGATGATGGTGTCCACTTCACTGAGGGTCTCCCGCGCCCGGGAGGTCAGCATGAGGAACAAGGATTCGGGGGTGGTGATGAGGATGTCCGGAGGGGAAGTCAACAGCGTGCGGCGATCAGCCGCCGTCGTATCCCCTGAACGGACGCCGACCGTCACCAAGGGTGCGGGCAAGCCCAGGCGTTTGGCGGTTTGGGTAATGCCGATCAAAGGTGCACGGAGGTTGCGTTCAACGTCGACGCCGAGGGCCTTCAGGGGCGAGATGTAGAGGACGCGGGTCTTGGTTTTTGGACGCTTGGCGCGGCCCTTGCTGTTGGCTGGAACAGTTTCAAGCCCTGGGAGCGTGTCCGATGGGGTGGAGTGCAGCCTGTCCAACGCCCAGAGGAAGGCCGCGAGCGTCTTGCCCGATCCTGTTGGCGCCACCACCAAGGCGTGGGAGCCGGAAGAGATGGCGTTCCATGCGCCGTCCTGAGCTGGGGTGGGCGCCGAAAAAGCGCCGAGGAACCATTCCCTGGTTGCCTGGCTGAAACGGCTCATGGCGCCCGCCTGCGCCTGCTGCTCCTGCATTCCTCCATCATGCCCCACGGCCCCGACAGAATAAGACGGGACCGTGGGATGGAGAAATTAGACGGCTTGGAACGCCGTGATGGTCAGGAGCTTGATTCCAGCATTGCTGCAGGCGCCATGGGGCTCGGCCACAAACAACGAGGCAGTGTCGTTGGGCGGGTAGATGCGGAACCCCGCTGCCGCGACCTTGGTGCAGTCACCGTAGTTCCCGGCCTGGGTATAACGGATTTGGGCCCACGCGGACTTGCCCGGAGCGAGGTTTACGGTGGTGACCGGGGTGGTGGTGTCGCGTGTTGCAGCTTCCCCGATCGGCGCCCCGTTCGCATCGGCCGTCAAGGAGACGCCGGCGAACCCTTCGATGGTGCACGCGACGGTTCCGGTGTTGGTCACGATCAGCTTTTCGTAGACGCTGCCGGCCGCGCCCCCTCCAGTGGGATCGGTGGATGCACTGAGGGATGCCGCCTTGCAGCTCGTGGCCCCGCCGGCTGCCGGTACGGTCGGCACCGAGGTCCCGGTGGTGGATGGAGACTCTGTCATCGGGGTGTTTTCCGCGGCGGTCGCGGGCGGTGTCGACATCGAGGCCGACGGCGTAGCGGAGCTCGGGGAGCTGGGCGGAGCACTGCTCGTCCCGGATGGGCTGGGGCTTGCCGCGCACGCCGCAATAAGCAGCAGCGAGGCGGCCGCCGTCGTCGTAAGAAGGCCGGTTTTAATGCGCTGAGTCCACATGCGCACTAGCCTTACGGCGGCCGTGACGGGAGTCAATTGAGCCACGGTCAAGAACCCGGATTGGCGGCCGGATCGTGATGTTTGGCGCGGGCGGCCCATGAGCCGGCCACGGCGCTTGCCGCGATGGTGATGAGTGCGCCGAGGATCAGTGCGGACCCTTCGCCGGGTTCGAGGAGTTTTAGCTGGGAGCCAATGGTCGCCGCGGCCACGGGGACGCCCAATTGGGAGGCAGAGAGAACCGCCAACGCCCACGGCTGGCCCAGGAAGCGCATTGCGCCGTGGATCAGGAGAGTCCCGACGCCCAAAGACACGCCCAGGACGATCATCTGGGGATGGCTCCCCAACTCGCTCAGGTCCAGCGACGCCCCGAGCCACACAAAGAACACCGGGCCCAGGAAGCCGTCGGTGACGGCGAACAACTGGTGGGCAAGGCGACGCGGTTCTCCGACGGCGGCAACCGCCAGCCCGAAAGCGAAACCCGCCAACATGATGGACACGTGAGTGAAGGCCGCTAGCGCCGCGAGGGCGAACAACAACGTCAGTTGGATCCTCAGCTCCAAGGCAAATTTGCGGTCTTCGGAGACGTCGTGCAGCTTACTGCGTGTGCCGTCGCGTTCCAGCTTTCGCAGGGCCAGGAACAGCGCCGCTGCGCACAATGCGACGGCGGCACCTCCCAATGCGGCCCGGCCCGCATGCGGCGGGTCGACGGCGAGGGGAAGGGCCACGATGCACGCGATGTCCGCGATGGCTACCTGCGCAGTCATGGCCAGCACTTTTGGTCCCGAAAGCCGGAGCGAATCGATGATCGGCAGAACGAGTGCTGCTGAGGACGAGGCAAGGATGACTATGTACAGCGGAGCATGGGCAGAGCCAAAAGCGTAGGCGATGCCAACGCCCAGGCCCACGGCCAGGAGGGCCGTTGCCGCTGCCTTGGCCAGACCGCTTCCCAGTGCTGCCCGGATCTTCCTGTCGCGCATCGGCACGTGGGTTCCGGCAACGAACATGATGAGTGCAAAGCCGACATCGGCCAACAACGTGAACGTGGGATCACCGGAGTCCACCAGCCTGAAACCGGAGCGTCCGATGACGAGCCCCGCAAGGAGTTCGCCCAGAACCACCGGCAAGTGCCACTTGCGCGGCAACGCCAGGAGCGGACCCAGAAGGGCCACCGCCGAGATCAGGGAAAGCTGCAAGAACGTCACGAGTGCTCACTTCCACGGTTGGCGGGCTCGAGATTAATGTACTCGCGTTCGAGGAACATTTTTCTCCCCAAAGTCCGTCACAAAAGGGACGCCATTGGTACTGAACCGACATGGGGGATAACAAGGGTCCTGCATTTTCCGACGACGGCGACGACCTGCGCCACGTAGGTGACTGGCAACGGTGCAGTTATCAAGCTGGATGGAGTTTCCCGGCCGACTGGTTCGTGCCGGAGGTCACCGACCTCGTCCACTTCGGGGGCGACGCCGACCTCGCGCGCTATCACGAGGCGCTGAGACGCTTAGGCGCTGCTCGGGCTTATGGCGGAGTGGGGATCAGGGAGACCCTGCGGGACCTCAGCGCCTACTTCGTTGCGATGGGTTTGCCTTTGGATTTGGAGGCGGTGCTCGAACTGGCAGAGGCGTGGGCGGAAGAGCATGAACTGGTCACTCCGTTGAGTTGCACCGACGTTTCAACAGGGCTGTGCACCGTAGAGCACTTCAAAAAGCTGGTGCATGACCTTTCGCGGAGTTCCACGGAGAGGCAATCGAGTTTCAGGATTGCGACGCTCCACGTGGAGTGGGCGCCTTGCCATCACTCCATGACCATGCCTTTGCTGGCGGAGATCGGGGCCATTGTCAGCGTCGAATTCATGGATGTTGAGGCTGCCGCCGCTGTTCACCGGCAACACCTTTACATCCTCACGCCACGTTCGGAGCAGGGCTATGCTGCGCTCCTCCACGTCTACGGGCGCCTGGAGTACCTACGGGGAAGGGCTCCCGGGCTCACGAGGATCACCCTTACCCCGCTGCCGGTGGCGAACGCTGTTTACGGACATCCGTCCGGCGCTGCATCCTTGCGGTGGTGCAACTGCCAACGGCCCTTCGATTGAAGCGTACGGAGTGTACGGAGCGCTTGGGCTCGCCGGTCGCGGTGGAGACCGGGGGACTTAGTAAACCGGAAATATTTTGCCGATTTCTCATAGAGCGCCGCCCGGTGGCTTGGTGAAGTCATTGGTTCGGAAATATGTTGCGCATTCTCCCTGAATCGGGCATGGTAGGAGCTGGAGCATGCCAGATCCGCAACATATTTCAGAAACGGTTTGTCCATGGATGACGTCAAGGCTATCGGCGTGAGCATCAGGCGTGCCCGGAGGGCTGCCGGAATCACGCAGGGCACTCTCGCGGATCTGATCGGCACGTCCGCCCGCACTATCCACGCCATCGAAACCGGCACAGGGAACCCGTCACTCCTGACGGTTGTCGCGGCTGCCAATGCTGTTGGCCTGCGCTTGGGGACGATTGATGGCTGAGGATCTGGCACAGCTGAAGTTCGTCCGAAGCGCGGATGTCTACAAGTCGGGAGTACTCGCCGGCCATCTGGAACGCACGGAGCGCGGCAGCGTGGTCTTCAGCTACGCCCCGGACTACTTCGCCTCCGGCGCCAGTCCCGTTGCGAGTTCCCTGCCGTTCACCCATGATCCGGTTGAATCCCCGAACGGCGGACTGCCTGCCTTTTTCGCCGGGCTCCTGCCGGAAGGCCATCGCTTGACCGTGCTCAAGGACGCCGTCAAGACGAGTCTGGCGGACGAGCTCAGCCTGCTGCTGGCCGTCGGCGCCGACGTTCCAGGCGATGTCCAGATCGTTCCGGCGGGGGAGCCGCCGCTTGAACCCGCGCCCCTAGCCAACACGTCCAGGCCCGAAGACCTCGACTTTACTGCCCTGGCTGACGCCGTGGACCTGCACGGACTGCCGGGCGTCCAGAGCAAGGCCAGCGCGTCAATGCTGACCACCGCGCTCGCGCTGGCAGGCCGTCGGTACCTGCTCAAGCTGGACCCGCCACTTCACCGGCATCTGGTGGCCAACGAGGCGGCACACCTAACAGCGGCCAGGGGCTTGAAGATCCCCGTCGCGGCGCACAGCGTGGTCCGCGACCGGCAAGGTCTGCCCGGACTGCTCGTGGAGCGGTTCGACCGCATCCAGAACGACGACGGCGGCGACGTCGTCCGCCGGGTGCCGCTGGAGGACGCTGCCCAAGTGATGAACCTCCCGCCGGCGTCCAAGTACGCGGTCAGTTCCGAGGACGTCGTCCTCGCCCTGGCTGGGTTGTGCAAGGCCAGGCCGGTGGCCGTGCGGAACCTCTACCTGCAGTTCGTGTTCGCCTGGCTTACCGGCAACGGTGACCTGCACGCGAAAAACGTTTCTGTTCTGGCCCGCCCGCACAGCGGCTGGGCAGTGGCACCGATGTATGACATCCCGTGCACGCTGCTCTACGGAGATGACACGATGGCCCTCACCGTCGACGGAAGGGTCAAGGCATTGAAGGCAAGACATTGGCAGGAGTTCGCCGCTGCCATCGGGCTGCCGCAGCGGGCGGCGGTTGCCGCCAACGCCGTCGCCCTCGCCGCCGCATCAGCGATCCACCTGGAGGAGCTGCCGTTCACCGGCTCACCACTGAACGGGGCGGTGCGTGAGCTGCGGTTCCGTCGCGCTGAGCTCACTGACTGATCCTGGTCCCGATCACCGCGCCGCGGAATCGAAGACCCAGAAAAATGCAGAAAACCCCCGGTTTCCCGGGGGTTTTCGTTGGCGGTGACGGTGGGATTTGAACCCACGTTGGCTTTTACACCAAACAACATTTCGAGTGTTGCACCTTCGGCCGCTCGGACACGTCACCAACTGAAATAGGGTACCGGAGTTAGGTCGTGTTCCCCAAAACGCCCTCGTCGGTCCAACGGCGTCAACTTCCGTCTGAAGCGCCCCAGCGATAGATTCATAAGTATCATGACGATCTCCCAGCAGTACGACAAACAGCCCCCAGCCCCCCAAGGCAAGCACCACATCCGCCTGCCCGGCGAAGCCCAGGCCTACTGGGTCACAGAGTCCGGGGCCGGCGAGCTGCGCGGTGAGTCCATGCCCACTCCCGGCCCCGGAGAGGCCCTTATCCGCACCCTGTACTCGGGCGTCAGCCGCGGCACGGAGCGGGTGGTCCACGAAGGACGCGTCCCCGAACGCGTGGCAGAAAGAATGCAAGCCCCGCACCAGGAGGGCGAGTTCCCGGGCCCGGTGAAGTACGGCTACCTGAATGTCGGCGTAGTTGAGCAAGGCCCGCAGGAGTGGATCGGCAAGACGGTTTTCAGCCTCCACCCGCACCAGGATTTCTACGTCATCCCCGCCAACCAGCTCACCGCCGTTCCCGAGGACGTTCCTGCCCGCCGTGCCGTCCTGACCGGCATCGTGGAAGTTGCCATCAATGCACTCTGGGAAGCCGGGCCGAAGCTGGGAGATCGGGTCGCCGTCGTCGGAGGTGGCTTGGTGGGCGGCGTCTTGGCGACGCTCCTGCGGAAGTATCCACTCGGACGGCTCCAGCTGGTGGAGGCCGATCCGGAGAAGAGAAAGCTCGCGGAAAAGCTCGGCATTGAGTTTGCAAGCACGGAGGACGCCAAGGCGGACTGCGACATCGTTTTCCATTGTTCGGCGTCCAACGAGGGCCTCAAACTGAGCCTGCAGCTTGCCGGCGATGATTCGGACGTGATCGAGCTTTCCTGGTTCGCGGACAAGGAAGTCACGCTGCCCCTAGGCGAAGACTTCCACGCCCGCCGGCTGAACATCCGCTCCAGCCAGGTTGGGGCGGTCGCGCTTCCGAGACGGCATCGGAGGACCAACGCCCAACGACTGCAACTGGCGGCAAGCCAACTCCAGGATCCGGTCTTCGACACGTTCCTGACCAGCGAATGCCAATTCCAGAACCTGCCCACCACACTCGTTAAGTTGTTCGAACAGCCCGGCGGCTTTTGCCATGTGGTTGCGTATCCAAACCCGGAGGATTAGTACATGTTTAGCCTGACCGTCCGACGTCATTTCATGATCGCCCACAGCCTGCCCCGCGAGGCTTTTGGCCCGGCGCAGGGCCTGCACGGGGCCACCTTCGTTGCCGAAGTCACCTTCCGCCGTCCGGATCTCAACGACGACGCAATAGTCCTGGACATCGGCGCTGCGAGCGGCTTCCTTGAGGAAGTGCTCGGGGACCTGAACTACAAGAACCTCGATGAACACCCCGCCTTCAAGGGGAAACTTTCCACCACCGAGGCACTCGCCAAGCACATCGCAGACGCCATGGCTGCCCGCATCCAAGACACGGCAGACGGCCCGGCGCTCACGGGCATCGACGTGGTGCTCCGCGAAAACCCCGACGCTTGGGCGGGTTATTCGCTGGAGCTCCAAGGCCAGTAAGTGGGCATTCGCCTGATCGTCCCGGGAAACGTGCGGCACGGTTCCGGCGGGAACAAGTACAACGCCAAGCTCGCCGAGCACCTCGCCGCATTGGGGGAGGACGTGCAAACCGTGACGGTCGACGGCGATTGGCCGGTGGGCAGCGTAGCGGATCGGCGCCGGTTGGCAGACTTGCTCGACGACGGCGGACCCACAGTCATTGCCGATGGCTTGGTCGCCAGCGGCGCGCCGGAGGAGATCGCCCGCGCAGCGAAAGCCGGAACCAACGTGTGGATCCTCTCGCACATGGCGTTGGCAGACCACCACGGACTCGAAGCAAAGGCGCTTGCTGCCGCCACTGGCATCATTTGCCCCAGCGAGCATGCAGCCGCTGAGCTACGTGCCAAGCACGGCCCGCTTCACATAGAGGTCGCCAAACCGGGTGCAGACAGCGCCGATATCTCGGCCGGATCTGAACCTCCGCACCTCCTCGCCGTCGCTGCGTTGCTGCCCAACAAGCGCCAAAGGGACATCGTTCAAGCTCTGGGCGAACTCCAGGACCTACCGTGGACTGCGGCCTTGGTCGGCTCACTGGATGCGGACCCGGCGTACGCGGCAGAGGTGGCGGCCGCCGTCGGGCATTACGGACTGCAGGACCGCGTGACCATCACCGGCGAGCTAAGCGGCGAACCGTTGGAAGAGCAATGGCACCGAGCGAACCTCAGCCTTTTGATCTCGCAGTCGGAGGCCTACGGCATGGTGGTCACCGAGTCCTTGGCGCACGGAGTTCCGGTGCTGGTCCGTCAAGGGACCGGTGCGGTCGAAGCGCTCGGCACCACGGAGGCCGGTGCTGCTCTCGATCTCAGCGGCGAAAAGGCCCTCGCCACTGCCATCAGGGCTTGGCTCACGGATTCATCCCTCCAACAAGACTGGCGAAACGCAGCGCGCACCGCCCGGCAGGAACTCCAGGGCTGGGACGCAACTGCCGCCGTCGTCGCCAAAGCTGTCATGGCGCTCGCGAGGTGACGCAAGCTGCAGAAGCTGACCCAAGGTGCACAATAGGGCCATGACCACCAGCATTCCAGCCGCAGAAACCCTCACCCCGGACCGCCTCCGCGCGTGGGCATGGCACAAACAAGGCCTGGACGGTTCATTGGAAGGCAAGACTTCCGAGGACGTCCTGGGCCACGCCGGCTGGGCCCGATCCGTGGGCGGCGCCAACCCTTACCTGACGCTCTATGCTCGGGCAGGCATAAGCCGCGAGCAGGTGGACCGGGATGTACAGGCACTCAAGGTCCACGAACTCCCCACCGCCCGCGGCTGCACCTACGTCCTGCCACACCGCGACTTTGCATGGGGCCTGCAGCTTGGCGCGGACGCCGCAAACGCCACTTTCAAAGTCTTGGCCAGGCTCGGCGTGGACCGCTGCGAGATCACCCTCCTCGAGGACCAAGTGGAGCATGCGCTCAAAGAGTCCGGTGAGCCCATGGACCCCAAACAACTGCGGGACGTGCTGGGGGACTCAGTCCGCAATCTCGGCGAGGAGGGCAAGAAGAAGGGCGCCTCCACCACGCTGCCCACCGCCCTCGGGCTGCTTCAGGCAGACGGCCGCATCCGCCGCGTCCCGGTCAACGGCCGCCTCGACCAGCAACGTTATGCCTACACCTCATGGGGCTTGTCGCCGAGCCACCTCGACGACGACGACGCTCGCCGCCTGCTGATGAAGCGCTACCTGGGCTGGACCGGGGGAGCGACGCTGAAACAGAGCCAGTGGTTCACGGCCTTCACCGTCGCCCAGAGCAAAGCCGGGTTGACCGCCGTCGGCGCTGTGGAAGTGCCAACCGCGAACGGTGACGTGCTGTGGATGCTGGCGGACGACCTCGAACAGTTGGCCGCTTTCGAACAGCTCCAAGATGAGCAGATCCAACTGCTGGCGGGGACAGATTCGTTGGTGCTCCTGCGGAGGAACTCGGCGGACATGTTTGCGGACGAGGACAAGGGCAAGGACGTGCTCGGTTCCACGCTCGCGCTCCAAGCCGACCTCCCGGACCACCCCATCTTTGACCGTGGCCGGATCATCGGGCTCTGGCAATACGATCCCGGTGCGGAACGGATCGCAGCTTGGACATTCGCTGCTCCTACGGCCGCGGTGAAGGAACGGATAGGTGAGGTGGAGCAGTGGATCGGGCAGCAACTCGGTGACTTCCGGTCCTTCAGCCTCGACTCGCCGGCTTCACGCCAGCGGCGGATTGACGCGTTGGACGCCGCTGCCAAGCAGTCGATGTGAAGCAAAGAACTCCCGGAGCAGCGCAGAACATTCTTCCTCGCGGACCCCGGCATAAACTTCCACCCAGTGATTGAGGCGGCGCTCGCGGAGGATGTCGAACACTGACCCCACAGCCCCGGCTTTCTCGTCCCATGCCCCGAACACCACGCGCGGGATGCGGGCCAGGATAATCGCCCCGGCGCACATCGCGCACGGCTCAAGGGTGACCACAAGGGTGCAGTCTTCAAGCCGCCAGCCGTCGCCGTGGCCGCCGGCGTCGAGCGCGCGCTGCTGCAACACGGCGGCTGCTTGCCGGATCGCGACCACCTCGGCATGGGCCGTCGGGTCGCCTTGCGCCTCGCGTTCGTTGCGCCCCGAACCCAGCACGACGCCGTCGGGTCCCAACACCACTGCACCAATGGGCACGTCCGCCGTGGTCAACGCCAAGCGGGCTTGGTCCAGGGCGAGGCCCATCCACGCCAGGTGGTCTGCGTGATACGGCTCGGTGGGGCTCATAGCTCAATGATAGTTTTGGGGGATGCGCACATTCGTCGTGGACCACCCGCTGGTCGCCCACAAGCTCACCGTACTGCGGGATAAGAACACCCCTTCACCGGTCTTCCGGCAGCTCACCGAAGAACTCGTCACCCTCCTGGCCTACGAAGCCACGCGAGAGGTCAAGACGCAGCCGGTCGAGATCGAGACACCTGTCACCAAGACCATCGGCACCGCGTTCACCAAACCCACTCCGCTGGTGGTGCCCATCCTGCGCGCCGGTTTGGGCATGCTCGAAGGCATGACCAAACTGGTCCCCACCGCTGAGGTTGGCTTCCTGGGTATGGCCCGGGACGAAGAAACACTGGACATCATCACCTACGCCGAGCGCCTGCCCGAGGACCTCACGGGCCGGCAGATCTTCGTGCTGGATCCCATGCTTGCCACCGGCGGCACTCTGCGCGAGGCCATCAAGTTCCTGTTCAAGCGCGGTGCCTCGGACGTCACCTGCATCTGCCTGTTGGCCGCTCCGGAGGGCTTGGCCAAGCTGGAAGAAGAGCTGGCAGATGCCAACGTGAACATTGTCCTGGCTTCCATTGACGAAAAGCTCAACGAGAAGTCGTACATCGTTCCGGGCTTGGGCGACGCCGGCGATCGCCTCTACGGCGTGGCAGGCTAACTTCCGGGTTTCGACGCCGCTCCTCTACCCGTCCAAGGTCCACGCAGCTAGCCTGAGCCCATGGACTGGAAACTTGAACTGGTGTTTGTCCCTGTGTCCGACGTCGATCACGCCAAGGACTTCTACGTCAACAAAGTCGGTTTCAACGCTGACTACGATGCCCGTCCCTCGGACAGTATCCGCTTCGTGCAGCTCACCCCGCCGGGCTCGGCATGTTCCATCTGCATCGGCGAGGGACTCAATGATGCCCCTCCGGGGACCGCGCCGTCGCTACAAATGGTGGTCAGTGACATCAACGAGGCACATCAGCAGCTCAAAGCCAACGGCGTGGACGTGAGTGATATCGACGTCCAGGAGTGGGGCCACTTTGTCTACTTCGCCGATCCGGACGGCAATAAGTGGGCCGTCCAGTACCTGCCACAGCGGCCCAATGGCTAAGGGTTGACCGCGGCGGGTTGACGTGCGGCAGGATGGAAGCATGAGCCTTCCCGCCGCAAACGCCGTACCTGCCGCGTCGCCACAACTGACCGCCCGCGCAGTCCTCTTCGATATGGACGGCACGCTGGTTGATTCAACTGCCATCGTGGAGCAGGTCTGGTCCGAGTTCGCTGACCGCTACGGTTTGGACTTCGAGGACATCTTGCGAACTTCCCATGGCGTCCAAGCGGGGGATACCGTGCGCCGTTACGCACCGGCCGGCGCGGACGTAGTCGCGTTGACTGCCGAGCTAGGGGAGATGGAGCGGAGTCGAATTGATGGGGTTGTGGCGCTGCCTGGTGCCGCTGCGCTGCTTTCGGCGCTTCCACCGGAGGCAGTGGCACTGGTTACGTCGGCGGACCTTGTTCTGGCCGAGATCCGCATGAGGGCAGCGGGACTGGCCATGCCAGCGACAGCCGTTACAGCGGAGGCGGTTACTCGAGGCAAACCGCATCCCGAAGGGTACCTGAAAGCCGCAGCATTGCTGGGAGTGCGGCCGGCCGACGTCGTGGTTTTCGAGGACGCCCCTGCGGGTATCGCTGCCGCGCGTGCCGCCGGAATGCGGACGGTGGTGGTGGGCGGGGCCGGCGTCGAGCTTGAAGAAGGAATGTGGCGCATTCCGGACTATCGGGCAGTGACGGTCACTGCCCAAACCCACGACGACGGCGGCCACCTGCTCAGCCTCGCGCTGGGCTGAGCAGCCCTCAGCCGTTCTCAGCCGTGGAGGCTGTACACCGTGGTGTTGCCGATCGTCTGGGCCTGGTAGTTTGCCGCCACCCAAGCAGCGATCTGTGTCGCGGTATCGGATCCGCTATCACCGCGCATCATCTGGCTGGCGATGAAGTAATGGATCTTTCCATCCGTCACATCTTGCTGGAATTGGGCGAGCGTGGGAGACGGATCAGTGCCGTTGAAGCCGCCCACGGCCATCACCGGCAGGCCCGTCGCCAGTTGGTAGCCGGCCGCGTTGTTGGAACCCACGACGGCGGCGGCCCAGGTATAGCTGCCGGCGTCGGTTTGGAGGGCAGCCACCACGTCGGACGACGGCGTCGCCGTGTCGAGCAGCCCGCCCATGCCTCCACCAGGACCAGCAGCTGGGCCCGCTCCGGTCCCGCCAAGCGCTGCGTTGGGCCTTGTGATCCCTCGCGGGGGCCGATTACCGCCGAATCCCGGACCGAATCCAGCAGTGACTGCAGGACCGGCGCTCACGATCGCGCCGGTATGCGGAACGGAGGCTGTGGCTACAGAATAGGCGAATGGCCCGGTGAGGGATGCTGCGATGGCGAGCCCCGCCGTCGTGCGGGTCACCAGCACCGAGCTCCAGCCGCCCGGGACAAGCAAGGCCGCCCCGGCAGCGATTGATCCAAGCAGAATCATCCAGCGCAGCCAGGGCAGGAAAGTCGGGGCGCTGGCCAGAACGGAGTTTGCCGTCAGCCCGGCGGCCACTACGGCCAGGGCCAGAACCGCTGCGGTGGACACCTGGGATCGGCGCTGCCAGAGGAGGACACCACCCAAACCGGTCAGCCCGGCGATTCCAGGTGCCAGCGCCACCGCGTAATAGGGGTGGATGATCCCCGCCATGAAACTAAAGACCAATCCCGTCACCAGCAACCAAGAACCCCACACCAGCACCGAAGCGCGGACGACATCCGTGCGGGGCGCCCTGCGACCGAGCCAAAGGAGGGCCCCGCCGAGGATCAGGGCCGACGGAATCAGCCAAGCGATCTGACCGCCGAACTCTGCCCCGAACATGCGGAACAGCCCTGGTTGGCCCCAACCGTTACCGCCGCCGACGCTGCCGGTCTCGTCGCCGTTCAGGCGGCCGAATCCGTTGTAACCGAAGGTCAAATCCATGATCGAGTTATCCTGCGACCCGCCTATGTAGGGCCGTAGCTGGGCCGGTACAAGCTCGACGGCGGCAAGCCACCAACCAGCCGATACCGCCATGGCACCGCCCGCGGCAAGCAGGTGCAGCACACGTTTGCCCACTTTGGGTTGGGCTGCGATGAGGTAAGCGAACGCAAAGCCTGGGACAACCAAGAGGACTTGCAGTTGTTTCGTCAGGAACCCCAATCCCAAGAAGACACCTGCCAGCACGAGCCAGCGCATCCGCTGCTCCTGGATAGCCCTCAGTACGCCGTATGCGGCTGCGGTCATGAGGAGCACCAGCAAGGCGTCGGGATTGTTGAAGCGGAACATGAGCGTGGCTACCGGAGTCAGCGCCAGGACCGCAGCAGCCAACAGGCCGGCACGGTGGGCCAAACGGTCACTGCCCGTGGCTGGAAAAGCGGCCCGTCGGACTGCCAAATAGAGGATCCACGCTGTGGCGACCCCCATGAGCGCTTGAGGTACCAGGATGCTCCACGAGTTGAGCCCGAACAGCCGAACGGACAGCCCTGTCACCCAGAGCGCGGCGGGTGGCTTGTCTACGGTGATGGAGTTTGCAGCATCGGATGAGCCGAAGAACCAGGCGGTCCAGTTCTGGGCGCCGGCTTGGGCAGCGGCCGAGTAGAAGGCATTTGCCCAGCCCGAGGCTCCCAATCCCCACAAGTAGAGAAGTGCGGTGCCCACCAGCATCGCGGCCAACTCCAGCCGCTGCCGCAAGGATCCTTGACCGAACCTGCCTGGATTAGTGGAGTGTTCCGTTCCCAGGGCGGTGGAAGCTGTCACGGTTAGCCCATCAACTTGTAAACCGTGGAGTTGCCAACAGTTTGGGCGGTGTAGTTCGCCGCCACCCAAGCCGCGACCTCGGAGTTGCCACCGCGGCCGCCAAAGCCCCCACCACCACCGGCGCCACCGCCGGAGATGAAGTAACTGATTTGGCCTTTGTTCACCATGTCCTGGAATTCGGCCAATGTGGGATAGGGGTCGCCGCCATTCCAACCACCCAGTGCGATCACGCTGGTGTCCGATGCCAGTTCCAAGCTCGCTGCCTGGCTGGCTCCTGAAACGATCGCCGACCATTTGGTGTTGGTGGACTTCAAGAGTGTTGCCAGATCCGCGTTGGCGGTGCCTTCGCCACCCGGACCGGCCTGGCCGCCGGGGAAACCGGCGGCGTCGCCCAAACCATCCCGGGCGATGCCCCCAAATCCGGCGCGGCCACCGAAGGCGCCGTTTTGGGCGCCGGAGGGTCCGGACATCGGGATTGAGCCCGTGTGCGGTGTTGCGGCGGTAGCAAGAGTCCAGGCGGTAGTGCCCAGGCCGCCCGCCAGGAGCGAGATGATAACGACGGCGGCTGCCGGAGCCCGTTGCGCCCAACGGTTGGTTCCACGGTGCAGCCGCATCGTATCCACCCGGAGCAGGAGCCCCGCGGCAGCGAGGACGCCCAGCACCACCACCGCAACCCTCAGCCATGGCATCCAGGAAGCGTCGCGACCCAGCAGCACTGCGGACCACAGGGCGCTGCCCAAGACAACCACGGACAGCGTTATCCGTGCCGCCCAGAAGGAGCGTCCACGCCAGAGTTCAACGCTGCCTATGCCGATCAGTGCGGCGATGGCTGGAGCCAGGGCCACTGCATAGTACGGATGGATGATGCCTGTCATGAAGCTGAAAATCCCTGCAGTCACCAGCATCCAACCGCCCCACATCAGCAGCGCAGCCCTGCTGCGGGACGTCCTGTGCTCGCGGCGGGTGAACCAAAACCCAGCCGCCAGCAAGATCAGGGCAGCAGGCAGGAGCCAGGAGACTTCGCCGCCAAAGCTCGTGCCGAACATGCGGCCGATGCCGGCAACTCCACCGAAACCGGTGTTCCCCCCGCCGCCAGCGCCCGCGCCGAAACCAGCGCCCGCGCCGAAACCACCGCCCGGCGCACCGCCGCCTGCGCCGCCGTCGCCCGAGCCGGTGATCCTGCCCAGGCCGTTGTAGCCAAACGTGAGCTCCAGGAAGCTGTTGGTTTCCGAGCCCGCCATATACGGCCGCGCGGAGGCTGGAGTCAGTTGGAAGAGTGCGATGTAGGCCCCTGCGACCACCACGATTCCGCCCGCTGCGCCGAGTAAGTCCAGGATTCTGTTCCGCAGGGTGGTAGGAGCGGCCCAGAGGTACGCCAGAGCAAGGCCCGGAACGATCAAGAAGCCCTGCAGCATCTTGCTCAGGAACGCCAAACCGATGACGGCGCCAGCGGCTGCGAGCCACTTCCAGCCGGCCTTTTCGATCGCCCGGGTGGTCAGGTATGCCGCCAGAACCAAGCAAAGGGTGAGCATGGCGTCGGGGTTGTTGAACCGGAACATCAGTGCTGCAACCGGTGTCAGCGCCAAGGCGGCTCCTGCGATCAGCCCTGCTGCCGGGCCGGTCACACGTTTGACGGCCAGATAAAGGAAGCCGACGGCGGCAACTCCCATGAGTGCCTGCGGTACCAACATGCTTGCGGGGGAAAAGCCAAAGACGCGGCCCACCAGTGCCGGGATCCACAACGACGCCGGCGGCTTGTCCACGGTGATGGCATTGCCGGCGTCGAGCGAACCGAAAAGCAACGACGTCCAGTTTTTGGTACCGGCTTGTACCGCTGCGGCGTAGAACGAGTTGCCGTAGCCGCTGGCGGCGAGGTTCCACAGGTACAGGAACGCGGTCGCTACGAGCAGGCCTGCGGCGGACGGCCGGACCCAACGGGGCTGACCGCCAAAGGCGATGCGCTCCCACCGCGTGTGGTCGCTGCCGGTTTCAGCGGGAGTGGCTTGGACTTGCGGCGAAATCAGGGCGGTGCTCATGATGCGGACTCCTCGGCGACTGATTCGGTGGTTGGCTTACGGAAGACCCAGAGGCGGAACAACAGGAACCGTGCGGCCGTCGCGAGGAGGTTGGCAGCCACGACGGTGCCCACCTCCACCCAAGCGGTCGGCGTCGTGGTTCCGTGCACCAAGGCAAGTGCCCCGGAGGTGAGGGCCAGGCCGATGCCAAAGACAATCAGGCCTTCAAAGTGATGCCGGGCAGGGTTGCCGCCTTGGATGCCGAAGGTGAAGCGCCGGTTAGCGGCCGTGTTGGCGATCGCTGTGATCAGGAGCGCCAGGAAGTTGGCGAGCTGCGGGTCCATGAAACCTCGGCAAAAGAGGAAAATTGCCAAATACGCCACCGTGGAGGCGGCGCCGATCGCGCCAAACCGGACCAGTTGGCCGAAGAGGCTGCTTTTTGGCGTCAGCTCGGCAGTTCGCGAGGAAGCGGGGAGCGGGCCGCGGGCCAATGCGGCGCGGAGTTCGGGGACCGGGATTCGCCCGGTCACCAGGTCACGCGTGAGGCGCGCCATCCCTTGAAGGTCGGCTAAAGCGGTACGTACGACGTCGACACTCGAGTTGGGGTCGTCCGTCCAGTCGACCGGGACTTCATGGACCCGGAGGCCGCAACGCTCGGCTACTACCAGCAGTTCGGTGTCGAAGAACCACGCGTTGTCCAGGGTGTGCGGGAGCAGCCGGTGGGCAACGTCTGCGCGGATGGCTTTGAAGCCACATTGCGCATCGGAGAAGCGGGCCCCCATCACGGTGTGCAGCAGCATGTTGTAACTGCGGGAGACGAATTCCCTTTTGGGACCGCGGACCACCCGTGAGTTGCGGGCAAGGCGGGTGCCGATGGCGAGGTCTGAGTGGCCCGAGATGAGGGGCGCAAGGAGAGGGGCAAGGGCGGCCAGGTCGGTGGAGAGATCCACGTCCATGTAGGCCAGGACCGGTGAGGCCGAAGCCATCCATACTTGGCGCAGCGCGTTTCCCCGGCCTTTTTCCTCGAAGCGCATCACCACGATTTCCGGGATTTCCCGAGCAAGTCTTTCCGCGATCCGGAGGGTGTTGTCCGTGCTTGCGTTATCGGCCACGGTGATACGGAAGCTGTGGGGGAACGTTTCCGCAAGGTGCGCGTGAAGCCTGCGGAGGCAGGCTTCCACGTCGCTTTCCTCGTTGTGGACAGGGATTGTCACGTCAAGGACCGGAACGGCAGTGTGGGTATCAACCGGAGAGCGCCGCGCTTGCGCCAGCGGCACAGCGGAGGATGCCAGTTCCCCGCCTTGGCGTGGGCTTGGTGGTGCACCAGTTGCCGGATCTGTGAGCGTCATGTATCCAGCGTGGGGCAGCCTCGTATGAGTGCTTTAGGCGGAAGCTGTGATGTGACTGTGAAACCGGAATTGCCGCACCGTCCCGATTGCCTACTGCAGCGGACGCTGTAGTGGACATGCAGGGACAGTGCGGCAATCAGGGACAGTGCGGCGATGGTTAGCCCTGGTGGTTTAGTACCAGTTATTGGCCAAGTGGAACGCGAGGGCAGCCGAGGGGGAGCCGTAACGCTGCTTGATGTAGTCCAGCCCCCACTTGATCTGGGTTTGGTAGTTGGTCTGCCAGTCAGCACCGGCAGTAGCCATCTTGGAAGCGGGAAGGGACTGGACAATGCCGTAGGCACCGCTGGAAGCGTTGGTAGCAGTGGTCCGCCATCCTGATTCCTTTTCCCACAGTGCGTTCAGGGCGGTCATTTCGCCCTGGCCCCAGCCGTAGCTGGAGAGAACGCTTGCTGCATAGGCCTTGGCGCCGGCAGGATCGTCCACAGCCACGGGGGTGGCGGCAGCCTGCGCGGCAGCAGCAGTCTGGGCGTCAGCGGCGTCAGCGGCCTGCTTCGTGGCAGCATCCGCAGCAGCTTTTTGTGCGGCAGCGGCTTGGTCCGCAGTTGCCTTGTCCGCTGCGGCTTTCGCTGCTGCTGCTTGATCGGCTGCAGCTTTGTCTGCTGTTGCCTTATCGGCTGCAGCTTTGTCAGCTGCTGCCTTGTCTGCAGCGGCCTGCCTGGCGGCGTCGGCCTTTGCTACAGCCTGTGCCACAGCGTCCTTAGCCTTGCTGTCAGACTGTGCGGTTGACTGGGTCTCCGCTGCCTTGCTCATTTCAGGAAGAGTGAACGCTGCATTCGCGGCCTGGCCCAGCGATGCAACACCCAGCCCTGCGGCGATAACGCCGGCCACTACCGACATGCGGTAGCCGCTTTTACCCCGGCGGGCAGCGTTCTTTAGGACGGACTGCGACTTGGTCAGGGGTGTGCTCTTGTCGTCACGGTGACGCGCGGAAGGGCGCGCCTGATCGTTAAATTCAGACATGGTTTTGATTGCCTCTCAGCGCCTGCGGAGTTAGCTGTCGGGTTCGGATGAGGTCATCCGGCCGCGCATCACGCTGCGGTTTCACCCCAAGGGCTGGCACTAGGCCTGGCCCGGAGACTCTGGGTCCCCCGTCTCTGCCTCAAAGAAGAACGGACTCCGGGAAGTGGCAGAGCTCGGCGCATCCCGGAAGTGGGCCAGTTGGAGCGACCCACCCTTTCGACGGTACAGGACCCTTCGCTCAAAGTCACATTTAGGTAACAGAGATCACGAATGCGGAGAGTCGACTTGCTCGTTTCATTACGTCAAGCCGGTGTTCATTGACGGAAGACGCAAGGCGAACTCCGTCCGCCCCGGACGGGATGTCACTTCCACGTTCCCCCCGTGTGCTTGGACTATGGATTCGACGATGGACAGACCCAGCCCCGAGGTACCTTCGGACCCCGACCTGGCAGCGTCTGCACGGGCAAACCTCGAGAAGATGCGGCGTTGAAAGTCCTCGGGTATGCCAGGGCCGTTGTCCGTCACGGTGACCACGGCGCTGCCGTCTGCCGAGAGCGATACACCGGTCACCACAGTGGTGCCCTGATCGGTATGTTTGCGGGCGTTCGATAGCAGATTGGCCATGACCTGATGCAGCTGCGTCGCATCGCCCCGGACCGAGATCGGTTCATCGGGAAGCCGCAGTTGCCAGTGATGGTCCGGTGCCATGACTTTCTCGTCGTTGACGGTCTCAATGACCAACTGCGTGAGGTCCACATCCGTGACATGCAGGGGTTGTCCCTCATCCAAGCGGGCCAGCAGCAGCAGATCCTCTACCAGCGTGGTCATGCGCTCCGACTGGCTTTGGACGCGGGCCAGCGATTTGCGGCCATCATCGGTGAAAGATTCCGTCATCCGCAGCAGCTCCGTGTAGCCACGGATGGCAGTGAGCGGCGTGCGCAGTTCATGGGAAGCGTCCGCGACGAATTGGCGGACCTTGGTTTCGCTTTGCTGGCGGGCTTCCAAGGCGTTCGCTACGTTGTCCAGCATCTGATTCAGGGCATAGCCGACGCTGCCCACTTCCGTCCCTGGATGCGCGGCCGACGGCGGCACCCGTACGCCCAGTGCCACCTCACCGGCGTCGAGCGGCAGGCGGGATACTTTGGTGGCGACGTCGGCCAGTTGCTCGAGTGGACGCATGGTCCGTCGAATGACCACGGTGCCTGCGAGGCCAATCAAAACCAGGCCGCCCAACGACACAAGGACCATGGTCCATACCAGCGAGGCCTCTGTGCTTTGTTTATCAGCCAGCGGCAGGCCCGTCACGATCACGTCTCCGTACGGGGTTTCGACGGCGACCAGGCGGTAGTCGCCGTTGGAGAGGGAACGGTCCACCGGCAGGTTCCCGCGGGGCAGTGACAAGAGTACTTGCTGATCCGTGGAGGACAACGCCACCCGGTTACCGCCGGCATCGATGAGCCCGGAGCTGCTGACCGTGGTTCCGCTGATACGGGCGTTGAGCGTTCCTGCGCCTTGGCCACGTGCTTCCAGCGGGTCAGGCCTTCCGGACGAGGGAAAGTTCGACGGCGCCCTTCCGAACACGTTCGCGCGGCCCGAGGCCTGTGCCAGTTGCATGTCGAGCTGCTTATTGAAGACCAGGTCCATGGATGCGTAGCTCACCAGCCCCACGGCACCGCAAATGGCGACCAAAAGGACCATGGCTACGAGGACCAAGCGGGTGCGCAAATGCCAGGTCGATGGATTGAGCCAGCTACGGTGCGTGGTCTTGGCTACTCCTGAGAGTGTGGTCAATTCTTAGTCCGCGGGCTTGATGACGTACCCCGCGCCACGCACGGTGTGAATCATTGGAGGATGGTTTGCTTCGATTTTCTTGCGTAGGTAGGAGATGTACAGTTCCACGATGTTGGCTTGGCCGCCGAAATCGTAGTCCCACACCCTGTCCAGGATCTGTGCCTTACTGACCACCCTTTTGGGATTTTCCATGAGGTAACGCAATAGGTCGAACTGCGTTGCGGTGAGCGGAATGTCCTCGCCGCCGCGGGTGACCTCGCGGGTGTCAACGTTCAGCCGCAGGTCTCCCACCACCAGTTCTGCCGTGTCCATAGCCGCGACCCCCGAACGCTGGATCAGTCGGTGAAGTCGCAGGAGAACTTCTTCCATGCTGAAAGGCTTCGTCACGTAATCGTCGCCGCCGGCCGCCAAACCGACAATGCGGTCCTGCACCGCATCTTTCGCGGTCAGGAACAACGCCGGCACCTCAGGCGCGAAGGCACGGATGCGACCGAGGGCTTCGACGCCGTCGAATCCGGGAAGCATGACATCCAACACCAGCACATCCGGACGAAATTCCTTGGCGGTTTTCACAGCGTCCGGACCGTCCACTGCGACGGCCACTGACCAGCCGGCCATCCGAAGCCCCATGCTCATGAGTTCGGCCAAGCTGGGCTCGTCATCCACTACCAAGGCGCGGATGGGGGAACCATCCGGATGGGACAACTGGGGGAGGTTATTGGTCATGGAGTGCGGTGTGGCCATGGGACTACTCTCCAGTCTGCGGGTTTGCCCGCGCTTTGCCCGCCCTGTGAGGACGCTGTGAGGTCAAGACTAGCGAGGTGGGAACCCCGAAGCACTCTTATCCACAGGTCACAGGGAAGCCTTCAGTGCCACACAGGATCCGCACAGCCAAGCGTCCGATGCTAGGCGTAGTTCCTGATCACACGCTAGATGGAGAGCACCATGAACGAGCAGAACCAGCCACCGGTTAACCCGGGTCCGGCAAACCAGCCACCGGTTAACCCGGGCCCGGCAAACCCGGCGCCGGCCGGGTCGTCCAACGCAGGCTCGGGATGGGCGTGGTCACCCCAGGAAGAGAGCCAGAACGCCCCTTACAGCCCGCCGTCCGCAGGGTGGAGCGCGCCGCCGTCGGCTGGGTGGAGCGCGCCGCAAGATACCACGCAGCAGCTCCCGCAGCAGACCAATGCGCCGTCTGCTGGGTGGGGTGCGCCGCCGTCGGGCCCCCAACGCTACGGTTCCCAGCGCCCGGGGTCCGGTAAGGACGCGAAGCCGTGGACTCCCCGGCGCATCCTTGTGGTTGCCGGCGTGGCAGTGGTGGTCGCTGCCGGAACGGCAGCAGGGATCTACACCCTCGGCGGGGGAGCGGGATCGGCGGACGCGGCAAACGTGGCACAGAACCAGAATGGGAATTCCGGACTCAACGGTCAGCCAGGAGGAGGGCAAGTCCCGGGCGGACCTGGCCAAGCCGGGGGAGGATCGGGGTTACGCGGGGGGAACGGCGCGGGCTTGGGAGGCGGCCTCGTTGCATCCATCCACTCGGAGTACGTGATCCTCAACGGATCCACCTATGTGACCATGGCCGACCAGCTTGGCGACGTCACCGACGTCTCTGCCACCTCCGTGACAGTCAAAAGCGCCGACGGCTACACCAAGGCCTACGTCCTCAACTCGAGCACCACTGTGGGTTCGGCCACGCGGCAACGTGGCGGTACCCCCAGCACCCTGACGCTGGCTGACGTCACAGTAGGTTCCACCCTCCGGGTGACAGCCACCAAAAACGGAGACACCTACACGGCCACGGCGCTGAGGCTCACCACTGCCAAAACGTCGGGGCAAGGAACGACGTCGGGGCAGGGAACCTCTTAGGAGTGCGGTAGGCGTCGTGCGGGCTGGAGTCGGCGCGACGCCATCTACTTTGTGGTTGGCACTGCTGTTTGGCTCGTCCTCAGCGCAGATAAGTTACCGACGCTCTTTTCAACTCTCCGCTAGGTTCGCTCAGTGGCACCTGAAGCCAAGGCATCGCAAGGCCCGGACCTGGGGCCTCGAGCAGCGGAGTAGCGAGGACTTCGGTCGGGCGAACATAGCCCAAGTGACCCTCACTCGTACAAAAATGCGCTCCGGCCTCCCACGTTGATTAGGCAGCATCTGTTTCAGATCGTGAGATTCCGCGTTCAACCGGTGCGGGCGAATGGATATGGCCAAAGGTGGCCAGTGATCCGAATTCTGTTCGAAAAAGAAGCCCTGGACGGCCGACCTGACGAATGTAAGGATGCTCATCTTCCGTCTGACTGAATGGTGATTTAGAGCACACTAGACCTCGGAGTCTCAAAATGTGGACGGTTTCACGCTTTGTTACTTGCGTGTTGCCTTTGTTACGTTGCACACTTCCAATGTGAACAAGAACTCAACAGCACCTGCAGCCGCAGCAATCCGGCCCAGCGCACCCGCTGGCGCCGAGACCCGCTGTTGTCGAATGCAAGCCTAACTTTCCACCCCAAAAAGTTTCAGGCATTCGCCCCCCAGCCCAGCGATGGGCGCCATCCCCAGAATCAGTGCGGGGACAAACCAGCATTCGAAGCCGCGATGACGGCTATTCACTTTGAGGTAAGCACTCCATGTCAGTTGCATCTGGATACGTCCACATCTCCGTCCGTAACGCCAACAAGGCTGCATCGAACGCAGGGCTTCGCCCCGGTTTTGGTAACCGCCCGGCCTACGCTCCCGCCCCGCAGGGCTCGGGCCAGCAGGCCCCCGGTTACGTTCCGCAGGGCTACAACCCCAACTCGTATGGACAATTGCGCGCCGTCCCGGCAAGCGAGCCTGCTCCCATGACGGCCCCCACTCCAGTGATCGCCCAGTCTGACAGGCTGCGCCCGGTTGCCAACGACACCGTGGCCCGCGGCTTTGTCCTCTACATGGGTATTGACGAGGAGACTGCCGCTGCAGCGGGGACATCCATTGCCAAGCTCGCCCAGGAAATTCGGGCCTACGCCCAGTCCCTCGTGTCGGGAGCCGAAAGCTACGCCGCCGTCGCTGTTGCCCCGGCCGGCGCGCCCGGGTCCGCCCTCGACGTCGTCCGTTCCACGTTCGGTGACCCAACCGTGGCCACCCGGCAGCGCTCGGAGGCATCCCGCCCGGCTCAGCAGCAGGAGGCCCGCCCGTCCGGCGTGCTGATCGACCTTGCCCGCCGTGAAGTGCACTTGGACGGCGAATCACTGAATCTGACCTTCAAGGAATTCGAACTCCTTAACTACCTCGTCGAAAACGGCACCCGCACCGTGGGGCGCGATGAACTGCTCGAAGGCCTGTGGCGCAACGCCGAAGAGGTGCCGAACGAGCGCACCATCGACGTTCACATTCGCCGGCTCCGCTCCAAGCTGGGACGTTTGGCAAACACTGTACGCACCGTCCGCGGCCAGGGGTACCGGTTCTATGAGCACCCCGAAGTCATTGTCTGGGCTGCTCCGGAATACTCCATCTAGTTTTTCACTGAGATAGCGCCCGTCCCAGCAGGGGCGGGCGCTTCTGCGTTGCTTGTGCCTTCGCGGTTATAGGGTTGGAGGATGAGCGACCACCACATCAAGCGCCTGGTGATCATGCGCCATGCGAAGGCGGACTGGCCCACGGGGGTGCCCGACCATGACCGTCCTTTGGAGGAGCGCGGCCACCGGGAAGCGCCCCTGGCCGGGAAGTGGTTGCTCAAGCACGGCGTTGTCCCGGACTTCATTCTCTGCTCTTCGGCGCTCAGAACCCGACAAACGTGCACATGGGTGTGCAGCGAACTGGGCGATAAGGCTCCGACGCCAAAACTCGAGGATGGCCTGTACTCAGCCTCCGCGAACCGTATGTTGGCGGTACTCAACCACGTTCCGGAGACGGTGACCACCCTGATGGTGATCTCGCACATGCCCGGCGTGCAGGACTTGGCCATGCATCTGGCCTCCCGGGAATCAGATCATGACGCCTACATGGATGCTGCTTCCCACTACCCCACGAGCGCGCTGACGGTGATGGAAACGGAGAAACCATGGGCTGAACTGGACGGGCAAGACGCTCGCCTGACGCATTTCAAAGTGCCACGGCCCTAGCCCCGCAGCAGGTCAATGGCCAGCCGGATATTCGGGCTCTGTGCCATCGTTTTCCTGTACACGATGCCTACGGAACGTTGTTGGACTGGGTTGATCACTGGAACAGCGACCACGTTGGACGGCAGGGTGGGCCGGCCAAGTCGCGGAACGAGCGCCACGGCCACGCCCTGTTCCACCATGGCGATATGGGTGGAAAAGTCCGGATCGTAGATTCGAATGTCAGGCACACGGCCAAGCCCAGCGAAAATCAAAAGTAGCGCTTCATTGCAGATGGCACCGGCAGGGGTGCTGATCCAGGTTTCGTTCAGCAGGTCTTCAGGCTCGACGGCGGCTCGGCCGGCGAGTGCGTGCGCAGTGTTCACGATGACATCGGCCTGATCTACGCAGAGGTCCTCGTGGACCAGGTTCTCCGGAATCACCAAGGGTACGGAATTCCAGTTGTGCACTACGGCAAGCTCTGCTTCGCCAGAGGCTACCCGTTGGACGGCCTCGCGGGGATCTTCGGCAAGCACGGTGACTTCCAGGTCCGGATGTGATTCTGCGATACGTCCGAGCACGGGCCCCACGAGACCCCGGCATGCAGTCGAGAAGGCGACGAGCCGCAGAAGGCCTGCGGGCTTGGCTGGATCTGCGAGCAGCGTTGCCTGCAATTCCTCCAGTTCCCCCATGATGCGACGGCCATATCCGGCCAACGCAACGCCCTTCTCCGTGAGCAGGACGCCGCGGCCGTTCCGTTCCAAAACGGCGACTCCGGCTTGCTTCTCCAGCTTCTTGATTTGCTGCGATACTGCCGAGGGGCTGTAGCCCATCACCTCCGAGGCGGCCACTACGGAACCGTGCTGCTCCACGGCGACAAGGGCGCGCAGTGCCATGATATCGATCATGAAGCAAATCTACATTGTTCGATGCTGAATTCAACGCTGGTGCTTCATTGCCAAACGCGTCAGAGTGGACTCGTGACCATTCGCCACTCTTTCCTCGCTGTCCTAGTCGCCGTCCTCTGGGGCGCGAACTTCGTCGCCATCGACCTTGGCCTGCACCCGCAAGGCCATGACGTGCCGCCCCTGTTGTTCGTTGCGCTGCGCTTCTTGTTGGTCGTCTTCCCGTTCATCTTTTTCGTCAGGAAACCCGACGTGGGCTGGAAGGCGATTGCCGGCGTCGGGCTTTTCATGAGCGCCGGACAATTTGGCCTGTTGTATCTGGGAATGGCTTTGGGCATGCCGGCCGGCCTTGCGTCCTTGGTGCTGCAGGCGCAGGTGCTTTTTACGGTTCTCATTGCCGCGCGTGTCCTCGGCGAACGGCCTGGCCGCAGGCAAATGATTGGCGTGGTTCTCGGCATTGCGGGGCTGGGCGTGGTGGCGCTGGGGCGGAGCGCGGTGGCTCCCGTGGTGCCGCTGATGATCGTGTTGGCTGCCGCATTGTCCTGGGCTGTGGGTAACGTGATCGCGCACCGCACCAAGGCAGCTTCCGGGCTGGGCCTGGTGGTCTGGTCCGGTGCCGTAGTGCCACTTCCGTTGGCTGGGCTGTCGCTGATGGTTGACGGGCCGGACACGTTATGGGCAACTGTGTCCGATCTGCAGCCTGCGACTATCCTCAGCGCCGTCTACACGGCCGTTTTCGCCTCGTTGGTGGGTTATGGAATTTGGAATCGTCTTCTGACGCTCTACCCGAGCTCCGACGTCGTGCCTTTCACGCTGCTGGTTCCGGTGGTGGGGATGACTGCCGCGTGGCTCGTCCTCAACGAAGTTCCGTCATTGCCTGAAATCGGCGGCGGCCTGATTTTGCTTCTGGGGGTGGCCACTGCCGTTCTGGGCGGCGCCCGAAACCGGCCCGCAGCCCCCGTTGTGAGGCCCGCTTTGCACCCATAGAAGCCCGCGAAGCCTGCAGAGCGGGCCCCGCAAGAGGGTGGGGAGGCTGGTCAGCGTTTGGAGGCTGTCTTACGTGGGGTTGCGGGTCGATTGGTGGGCTTGGACGACGTCGGGGACTTGCCCGCTGTCGTTGGCTTGCCTGTCGTCGAGCGTGCGGCGGGCTTGCGGGCAGCGGGCGTTCGCTTGGCCGCAGGGACGGCCCTTTTGGGGGCAGCAGCGGCGCGCGAACCGAAGGATGGCAGCACGGCCCCAAGGAACATCAGAGCCAGGGTTCCGCAGCCTGCCAGGGCCGCCAAGTAGAAGTAGATGTCCGAGTCCGTGCTGCTCACGTCGCTCCCCATCGCATCCCCATCCTGCCTGAAGGCCAGTCCCCACATGCGCAGGAATGCGATGCTGAAGCCGATGAACAAGCTGGTTCCGGCCGCGCCGAGAAAAACGATGACGTACCGACGCCGATTGAAGACCTGAACCATCGAGGCCAGGTAGCAGACCGCCACGGCGGCCAGGAAGAGGTAAAGGAGCACTTCTTCGAGCAGAGTGGCGGCCAGCGCCAGGAGACCGAGTGACACGAACGCGGCCACTACCGCAAGCTTTCCGCTGTTCCCCATGTGACGCATGAGGTTAATCATCTACGACGGCGGCGCCGCGCCACGCCGTCGTAGATTGCAGTTGGATACCGTTGCGGGGCCCGCTCTGCAGGCTAGGAGTGCCCAATACCGCGCAGAGCGGGCCTCGCAACGTGAGTGCAGAGCGGGCCTCGCAACGTGAGTGTAGGGCGGGCTACTTGATCACGTACCCGTGCATGATGGTCATGACCGCCGCGACGCATTGCTCGCGGGACCTTTCGGGGTTGTAGGTCTGGCGGTCCAGGCCGACGACGAAGATGGCTCCGAAAATCGCCGCTTCCAGGCTGCCCCGGGCGATGCTCGTGTCCACTTGGTATCCCGCTGCCACACGCTCCACTGCCGCGCCAATGACGGCCAACAACTCAGCCCGTAGCTCTGTGAACACAGAACTCCACTCGCCAGGCATGCGCCAGTTCTCGCTCACCCATAGCCGGGCAAAGGACGGATACTTGTCCATGAAGACCATGGCTTGGTCCACCATGTTCGTCATCGATTCCAAGGGGTCGTTGCTCTGGGCTTCAATGGCTTGGAGCCGCGCGAGCATGATGTCCACTCCGTGTCGCAGCAGCTGTGCGATCAGGTCAGATTTGCTGCCGAAGTTGTAGTAGACGGTGCCTTTGGATACTCCAGCGGCCGCGGCGATTTCGTCCACAGTAACGCCGGCCGCGCCGCGCTCCCCAATAAGCTCCATGGAGGCCTCGAACAAGCGCTGCTTGGTGGCATTGGTCCGTTGTGGCCGGAGCTTCTTGCCCCCGGAAGCGGAATCGGCAGTCGAATCCGTAGCGACCGGCTCGGTGGTGCTCATACTGCGATCTCCGGTTTCAGGGTCTTGAGGGTCCACACCTTATGTTTGCGGACTGCGAGCGTCGACAACGCAGCTCCCAGCAAAGTGTAACCAACCAAGCCCAGTACGGTGGGCCAGATCATGCTGAGCTCCCCGCCGTAGATCAGGTGCCTCATCCCGGTCACCACGTAGCCCATAGGCAAGACCTCATGCACCACGTGGAGCGGCATCGGTGTGGTCTGCCAAGGAAAGGTGCCTCCGGAGGACACAAGCTGGAGCACCAACAGCACCAGGACCACGAACTTTCCGGGGGTCCCCATGAGCGCCACGATGCCTTGGATGATAGCGCTGAAGGCCATCACTGCAGCCAGCATGAAGAGCCACATCCCGATCGGATGCGAGGGCTTCAAGCCGAGGCCGAGGTCCACCACCAGAGTGAGGATGCTTGCCTGGACGACTGACACCACGAAGAACGGCAGCCAGCCTCCGACGGCGATTTTCCAGGACGCCGCGTTCGAGGCCAGTGCCCGTTGGGTGATGGGGCGCATGGCTTGGACCAACATGAAGACGCCGATCCAGAGCGCCAACGTCATGAAGAAGGGAGCAAGCCCGGCACCATAGGAGCCAGCCTTGGCCTGCGAAACGTTGTCCACTGCTACGGGGTCGGCAATGACCTTGGAGACGCTGCTCTTCTGCGCATCATTGGGATTCGGGACTTGGCCGGCTCCCTTGGCGAGTTCCGAGGCCAAGGTGTGGGCGCCGTCGGACGCTGTGGAAGCGCCGGAAGCCAGCTGTGCAGCGCCGGTATCGAGCTGGTGGGCGCCGTCGTCGAGCTTGGCGGCGCCGTCCAGTGCCGTCTGCTGGCCAGCAGCGAGGGTGGCCGCTCCGCTGCTCACTTGGCCGGCCCCGGCAGCGGCTTGCGAGATGGCATCGGTTAGGGCCGGCGTCGCCCCTGCGAGCTGGGCGGCTCCGGCGCTGACGGCGGCTGAGCCTTCCGAGAGTTGCTGGATCTTGGCAGCGTCACCGGAAAGCTTCGCCTTGGCGTCCGTGACCGGGGTGGAGGCGGCGGCAGTATCGAAGTCCGCCATCACCTTGTCGGCTTGAGCTTGGGTCAACACGCCGGAGGCGACGAGCTGCGCGTTGGACTGGACCAGCCGCTCGCGCAAACCCTTGTCGGCAGCGTCAAGTTGCGCCGCAACGTCTTGGACCTTGGTGTTCAACTCGGCGTTTCCGGCGGCAACCTGGGCTGCTCCAGCTGCGAGCTGTTGGGACTGTGCGGGGAGGGCAGCGGTTTTGCTTTTGAGCTGGTTGAGCCCGGAGCTCAACTGGCCGGCACCGCTGTTGAGCTGGTTGGCGCCGTCACGGAGCTGGGTCTGGCCGGCCACCAGCTGATCGGCTCCGGTGACAAGCTGGCTGGTGCCGTTGTGCAGCGTCGCCGCTCCATCGCTGAGTTGCCCGACGCCGGTGGCCAAGTCGGATGCCCCGTCCGCGGCCTTGACGATGGAGGAATGGATGGTGCCAAACCCCGTGAGGAGCTGGTTGGCTGTTTCCTCACCCACTTCCTTGGCCACGGTTGAGTGGACGGCCGTGGTCAGCTTGTCCACGATGGTGCTCAACAGGTAGTTGTTGGCATCGTTGGTGGTCACGTGGAGCATGGCCTGGTTGGCGGCGTCGAAGCTACCTGGGGAGACGAGGTTGGCCGAGAAGTCCTTGGGAATGCGCAGGGCGAAGGCATATTCGCCGGTACGGACGCCGGCATCGGCCTCGGCCGCGCTGGAGACCTGCTTCCAATTGAAAACGTGGCCCTCAACCAGGCTGTCCGCCACCTTCTTGCCCGCCTGAAGTTGGGTTCCGTTCGCTGACGTGGCACCGGAATCTTCGACGACGAGCGCGGCATCAATGTGGTCCAGGTTGCCGTAAGGGTCCCAGTTGGCGTAGAGGTACACGGCGCCGTACAACAGCGGCACCATGGTCAGCGCAAGGATCGTCAGCTTGGGCAAAAGCCCGCCGGTCATACGCTTGAGTTCGGAGCGGGCCAGCCGCAGAACAGTCACTTTTCAATCCTTTGGAGTTCTTGGGATTCGCGTTCATTTGAACGTTCGTTTGCCGGTTCGGCTTCAGGTATCGCGGCGGGCTCAGGTTCCGGCTCGGGAGCGCGGGTCACCGAGTTGCCGATCACCGCGGCTGCACCGGCCCAGCTCTCGGGCAAGGAGGCGACGACGGCGACGACGGCGAGCGGCCGCCCGGCGTCGGCCGCCAAAGCCTCAAGCCGGGGCAACCACGTGGCGGGGCTGGCGCTGTGCCGGTCGGGGGAGTCCACCACCAGGAGGTCCGTGGCGGGATCTGCCAGTGCGAGGGCGGTGAGTAGCTCCAGCCGACGCGCCGGCGGAACTTGTTCGATCCAAAGCTCTGCGATGTCTTCGAAGCTGTGGACCTTCAACCACGGTTTGCTCAACAGCGCCCCCCGGTAGCGGCGGGGTATCAAGGAGAGGTCTTCGGTCACGAGGTCCCGAACGCTGAGGTGTTGCTCAGGCTCATTCACGCCCGGAGAGTCCACCAGTGCGCTCGCGAGCCGGATCTTCTTCGTGGGGGTGTTGTTGTCCCAGCTCAGCACCCCGTTGCTGGGCTTCATGCGGCCGCTCAGGGCCAGTGCCAGCGCGGTCCGCTGGTCCTGCCCCTCGCCGGAGACGAGGAGGAGTTCGCCACGATGGGCTTGGAGGGAGGTAGCTGGAAGGAGGTCTCCCCGGCGGCCGGTGATCTGGAGTTGCTGTACGGACAGCACAATGAAGCCTTTCGCAGAAATGGTGTCTGCTGAAAGTCTAACTGAACTGACTGGTCAGTTCAAATAGCGTAGCCCGTCCGAAACAGGTTCCTAGAGGCCGTACTTTTCCAACAAGCGCAGCCAGACCTCGCTGATAGTGGGATAGGAAGGAACCGCATGCCAGAGGCGGTCCAAAGGCACTTCGCCAACGACCGCGATCGTGGCGGAGTGCAGCAACTCAGCGACGCCCGGGCCCACGAAAGTTGCCCCAATGATCACTTTGCGGTCCTCATCCACCACCATCTGGGCCCAGCCCTTGTAATCCGGGGAGTACAGCTGCGCCCCGGAGACATCAATGGGGAGTTCCACGCCAGTGACGTTCCTGCCCTGCAACAGCGCTTGCTCCAGGCTGAGGCCCACCGAGGCCACCTCCGGATCGGTGAAGACAACGCTGGGGACCGCATGCTCATTGGCCGTGTGGGCCCAGGGGCTCCACGGTTGAGGTGCTCCGTGCAGCTTGCCGTTGGCCCTTGCGACGATTGCATCACCCGTGGCGCGGGCCTCGTACTTTCCCTGGTGGGTCAGGAGGACCATTCCGGCGGCATCTCCGGCCGCGTAGAGCCAGAACCCGCTGGTCCCGTCGCTGGCAGGGCCATCCACCAGGCCGCTCGGATCAGTAGTCAGCCGGAGGGGCTTGCCGTCAGGGGCCTCTATGCCAACGTTTTCCAAGCCAAGATTGGCCAGCGCGGGGTGGCGTCCGGATGCGACCAAGAGTTGGTCCGCTGTGAGGTTCTTGCCGTCGACTGTCACGGTGATGGAACCGTCGTCGTTCTTCTCGACTTTCGCGACGTCGGTGTGAAGGCGGACGTCGATGCCGTCGGCCCGAAGCCCGGCCAGTACCAGACTGGCGGCCTCCTCCGGGTAACTGCTCAGTAGCCGACCACGGGCCACCACGGCCACCTCGGATCCGAGCCGGGCGAAAGCCTGGCCGAGTTCGACGCCGGCGACGCCACCGCCGAGGACCACCAATCGCTTCGGAACTTCCTTGGCTGCCGTCGCTCCGCGCGTGGTCCAGAAGGGCACGTCGCTGAGGCCATCGATGTCTGGAATGGAGGGGGTGGAGCCGGTAGCCACCACCACGGCGTGGTGTGCTTTGAGCGCATAGCTGTTGCCGTCGAGCCCATCGACGAGGACCTCGCGCGGGCCGGTGATGCGGGCCCGGCCGCGAATGAGTTCGATGCCTGCGCTGTCCAACCACTCCGCTTGGCTGCCGTCCTGCCAGTTGTTGGTAAACCAATCCCGGTGCTGCAGAGCGGAGTGGGCGTCGATTGTTCCCGTGACAGCTTCTGTTGCGCCGGGAATCCCCTGGGCCGCGTGGAGCACACTGCCCGGCCTCAGGAGTGCCTTCGAAGGCATGCATGCCCAGTAGGAACATTCACCGCCGACCAGTTCGTTTTCGATGATCACGGCAGACAGGCCGCCTCGAACCACCCGGTCCGCAACGTTTTCTCCTACGGCGCCGGCGCCGATCACAATGACGTCAAATTCGCGGGAGTTCTCGGCAGTCATGTGGAAAGCCTACCGCCGCTTCCCCCTGCGTTGCGGGGCCCGCTTTGCTGGGTTTGAGCGTGTTTCGGGGTGCAGGGCGGGCCCCGCAACGAAAGGGCTACTCGTGCATCGCTACGTTCTGCTGGATCATCAGCAGGTCAACCTGTGCAGAACGCCGTCGAGACAGCCCTTCCGCGTGGAGGCCGTTTGAATGATCCAGCAGAACGGAGGCCGTGCGGGCAGGCAAAATCTCAACGGATTTAGCCACATGGCCTATGAAGGAGGTGGGACATCCGATATTGTATGTTGCGAGTCACTGATTCTGCGGCGGGTAATAAGCTCGCCTCAACATTAACGCTGCACCATCCGGTATTGGAGCATCCGAACCCTCCGAACCCCCGATTGGTGCATTTGCAAGGAGAGCGCCATGACAACTTCCGGTGTAGTCCCGCAAGCGCGGTTCAGCGCACAGACCAGGCTGCGAGCCTTGCAGTCGGACATTATGGAACTGATCCTGGAGCGTGAGCTCGAGGCGGGCGATCCCTTGCCGACAGAGAATGAGCTATCCGTGGCACTCGGCGTCGGCCGCAACACGCTACGTGAATCCCTCAAAGTCCTTCAGGCCCTCGGCGTCATCGAGATCCGCCACGGTTTCGGCATGTTCGTGGCGCCCACTAACTTCGATGCCCTCGCAGACGGACTCACGTTCCGGGGGAGACTATCGCTTCGTCACCACGGACTCGAAGCGTTGCAACTGGTTGACGTGCGTCAGGCACTTGAGTCGGGACTCATCGGCTCGTCCATCGACTTCATGACCAAAGAACAGCTGGCCACCATTGAAGAGTCGGTCAAGCAGATGGAGGAGCTGGCGGGTGCCGGGGAGAACTTCGTCATGGCCGACGCCGAGTTCCATCGCAGGCTGTTCGAACCCCTCAACAATGAAATCCTCATAAACCTGATGGGTGTGTTCTGGAAGGCGTACCGAAAGATCCATCTGGAGATCGGGCCCGGCAATGAGGACCTGATCAAGACCGCCGCGAACCATCGCAGCATTTACGCGGCAGTGGCGGCGGGCAATAAAGTCCTGGCCGCCGAGCTGCTTAACCGGCATTTTGACGGTATTCGGCGCCGTATCGGAGAGGCCGTGCGCGACTAGTTGAGGACGGTTAGTTGGGGCGCGAGTGGGGGCAAGGTCTCCCTCCCGCGCCCTACTAAGTAGTGGCAGAGCACGTCTGGGGGGCACGCGCGCTGCTGCTCATTGCCTTGGGTAGGCTTGCGCGTTGCCTAGGGCGGGCTTGCGCGGGCCGGGAGAAATTGCCCTGGCGGAGAAACAAAAAAGACCCGCACCGGCTAACCGATGCGGGTCTTGATTTGTGCGCCCAAAGGGATTCGAACCCCTGACCTTCTGTTCCGTAGACAGACGCTCTATCCAGCTGAGCTATGGGCGCATTTTCGTGTTTCGCGGCAGTCTGTTTCTCAGACCCCCTCGAACCTCAATAAACTTTACAGAAGTTCATGTGAAGTTCCAAATCCAGCAGGTGTTACCTGGCCGACTAGACCGGTCTACGTGACCTTAGTCACTTAAATGTCGGGTTTCTGAGTCCGCTCCCTTGATTTCTAGAGGTTTTTGCATTTCGCCTAGGTGGACGTCATATGTCTGACAACGGATTGGTCTGGTCCGCGACCCCTATCGTTTAGGACACACCACTGAACCCGAGGAAGGGAACCGCAATGGGCGATCTGGCGCGACTGCCGCTGCTTGAGAAGGCACCTACTACGCATGCTGGCCTTCTGGCTTGGGTAGAGGAAGTTGCCGAACTGACCCAGCCCGAGCGAATCCACTGGGTTGAAGGTAGTGAAGCAGAAAACAAGAAACTGACGGACGAACTCGTCGAAGCCGGGACCCTGCAGAGGTTGAACCCGGAAACGTTCCCCAACTCTTTCGCGGCGTTCTCCGACCCCGCCGATGTTGCCCGCGTAGAGGAGCAGACCTTCATCTGCTCCGAAAACAAGCGCGACGCCGGCTTCACCAACAACTGGATGGCTCCGGCCGAGATGAAGCAGAAGCTGCGCGGATTGTTCGCCGGCTCCATGCGCGGCCGCACCATGTACGTCATCCCCTTCGTCATGGGCCACCTTGATGCAGAGGATCCCAAGTTTGGCGTCGAGATCACTGACTCCGCATACGTGGTTGCCTCAATGCGCATCATGGCCCGCATCGGCACCGACGTCCTGGACCGCATTACGCA
The DNA here is from genome assembly GCF_030208915.1 of Arthrobacter sp. efr-133-TYG-104. NCBI lineage: Bacteria > Bacillati > Actinomycetota > Actinomycetes > Micrococcales > Micrococcaceae > Arthrobacter > Arthrobacter sp. efr-133-TYG-104. The sequence goes on along the minus strand of NZ_JARVTA010000010.1, from coordinate 7,989 downwards.
GACCGATGCATTCTTCGTTCCGGCTCTGCATTCCCTCGGCGCTCCGCTGGAGGACGGTCAGGCCGACGTCGCCTGGCCCTGCAACCCGGATAAGTGGATTGTGCACTTCCCCGAAGAACGCTCCATCTGGTCCTTCGGTTCAGGCTACGGCGGCAACGCACTGCTCGGCAAGAAATGCTTCGCGCTGCGCATTGCTTCGGTCATGGCCCGCGATGAAGGCTGGTTGGCTGAGCACATGCTCATCCTCAAGCTGACGTCCCCCGAGCAGAAGACCTACTACGTCTCCGCTGCATTCCCGTCGGCCTGCGGAAAAACCAACCTTGCGCTGCTGGACCCCACCATTAAGGGTTGGAAGGTGGAAACCTTGGGTGATGACATCACCTGGATGCGCTTCGGCAAAGAAGGTGAGCTCCGCGCCGTCAACCCTGAAGCAGGACTGTTCGGGGTTGCTCCCGGCACCGGCTGGGGCACCAACCCGAACGCCATGCGCGCCATCGCCAAGGGCAACAGCATCTTCACCAACGTGGCCCTCACCGATGACGGGGGCGTGTGGTGGGAAGGTATGACGGAGGAAACTCCCGCGCACTTGACTGACTGGCAGGGCAACTCCTGGACTCCGGACTCGGATACACCTGCGGCGCACCCCAACTCGCGCTTCTGCACGCCGATCGACCAGATCGACATGCTCGCTGAGGAGTACTTCAGCCCGGACGGTGTGGAACTTTCCGCTATCCTCTTCGGTGGCCGCCGCAAGACCACCATTCCGTTGGTTACCGAAGCCCGCGATTGGTCAAATGGCATCTTCATGGGCTCCACGCTGTCCTCGGAAACCACGGCTGCGGCCGCCGGTGCCGTTGGGGTTGTTCGCCGCGACCCGATGGCGATGCTTCCCTTCATCGGTTACGACGCGGGTGACTACCTGAACCACTGGGTGAACCTTTCTGCCAAGGCCAACCCCGACCGTCTGCCCAAGATCTTCTTGGTCAACTGGTTCCGACGCACACCTGAGGGTGGATTCGCATGGCCCGGATTCGGCGACAACGCCCGCGTCCTTAAATGGGCTATCGAGCGCCTCGAAGGCAAGGCTGAGGCGGTGGAGACGCCGATCGGTTTTGTTCCGACCGGTGAGGCTATCGATCTGGAAGGCCTGGACATGACCCCGGCCGAGGTTGAAGCCGCTGTTAGGGTGGATCCGGACGAGTGGGCAACCGAGCTGGCATCCATCGAGGAGTGGTTTGCCAACTTCGGCGAATCACTCCCGGCGGCACTGCAGTCCGAGCTGGATGGCCTTAAGGCCAGGCTGGCCTAGACCTCTTAGGAACAACGGCGTTCTTAAGTGAACGACGGCGGCCCGTCACCTTTCGGTTGAAGGTGACGGGCCGCCGTCGTTCTTTGGTCAGAGTGCTTTGGTCAGAGTTGCGCCGCGGGCTTCCTGAATTCAGGCCGGAGGCCGATGGACTGGAAAACCGGGTTCATTTGTCGAGCATGGGGGAGCGATGAGATGACTACTCCGTCGAGCTCCCGGTAGAAAGCCTCACGTGCGCGACTCATGGCGTGGCGCAGTGCGCATTCGGTGATGAGTGGACAATCCCCAGCGCTTGACTGGCACTCGGCGGGGTCTTGCCGGCTGTCCAAATGGCGGAGGAGCATTCCAACGGTGGCTTTACGCCCGGCTTCGTTAAGCCGCGAACCGCCCAGACGGCCACGTTCGACGTCGATAAAGCCGAGCGAGCGCAAACGAACCATTGCTTTGCTGACATGGTTGTACGGTGTTCCGACTGCGTCGGCCACCGCCTGAGTGGTCAGCAGGGCGCCCTCAGGAACCGCCGCCAACACCATGATGGCGCGAAGGCTGACATCGGCGAAGGCGTTGATCTTCATGGGTTCAGCCTAGGTAGCTCTCGTCCACCCAAATGGATGGCTCGTGGGTGTCGGGTTCCATCGCCTGAAAGACGAAGCCCTCAGCACCTGGGATGTAGGGAATGATGGCGGCGCCCACGCTCCCATCCCGGTGTTCGGCCGCACCGTGAATGCCGTCGGAGCCGTGCTCCGGGAGGCTAACATCGCTAATGATTGCTGCGGCCCGAAACTCGTCACGGCCTTGCCGAAGCAATTCATGAAGATCGTCCAGCATCTTTCCGGCATCTACTTCCCCGTCTTCGTCGGGCTCGCCGGGGGTGACGAGGAGAACCCTTAGCTCTCCATCATTTGAGAGTGTCACGCCGAAGGGAAAAAATCCGCCGTTCTGTTGGAGATGCTCCTGAGCCGTGCCTAGACCGGTTCCTAGGGTTTCCCGTAACTCCCTATCCTGAACCGACTCCTGCGGACCAGTAAAGTCCGCTGACGTAGCCGGTTCCCCGGAAGGGGTATCGCCGGAACTTCCGTTGTCCGGGGTGGCATTGCCGGTGCCCAATTCGCTCATACTGCCCGGCTCCTAAGCCCGGACCAGGGCGAGGACGCGGTCACGGATCTTTTCCATGGTGGGCTGGTCCGTGGCCTCTGCGTTCAAGCGGAGGAACGGTTCGGTGTTGGATGGGCGCAAGTTGAACCACCAGCTACCGTCCCTGGCAGTGAAGGTGCTGCCGTCCAGATGATCGATTTCTACGTCTTCATTTTCGAAGTCCACGCGCACGCGCTCCACCGCTCCGGCTTTGTCCTCGATCTCCGAGTTGATTTCCCCTGAAGAGACGTAGGGCTCGTACTGGCGTCCGAGTTCGGACAGTGGACCGTCCTGCTCTCCTAAGGCGGCGAGGACGTGCATGGCGGCAAGCATTCCGGTGTCCGCGTTCCAGAAATCGCGGAAGTAGAAGTGGGCCGAGTGTTCCCCGCCGAAGACTGCTCCTTCCTCGGCCATGACGGCCTTAATGAACGAGTGCCCCACACGGGTCCGGACTGCACGACCGCCGTCTGTTGCTACGAGCTCCGGAACGGCCTTGGACGTCAGGAGATTGTGGATGATGACCGGGGTCTGTTCGCCCGCTGCCTGTGCCCTGGCGATCTCGCGACGGGCGACCATGCCAGTGATGGCGGAAGGGGAAACCGGGTCACCGTTTTCGTCGATCACAAAGCAGCGGTCAGCGTCGCCGTCGAACGCCAGGCCGATGTCGGCGCCGTGCTTGATGACGGCGGCCTGGAGATCGCGGAGGTTCTCCGATTCCAGCGGGTTGGCCGGGTGGTTCGGGAACGAGCCGTCAAGTTCGAAGTACAGCGGGATGATCTCGAACGGCAGGGCCGGAAGCAACCTGTCGCCCAGGACCGCCGGAGTGGTCAGGCCCGCCATTCCGTTGCCAGCGTCGACCACAATCTTCAGCGGACGTGAGCCGGAGAGATCAACCAGTTGACGCAGGTACACAGAGTAGTCCTTGAGGACATCGTGCACGCCGATCTCCCCGCGCGTTGCAGCGGGGGGGATAACCCCGGCGTTCAGGTATTGCTCGGCGAGGGCTTGAATTTCCTTAAGCCCGGACTCAGAAGAGATGGGTTGCGCTCCGGCCTTGGCCATTTTGATGCCGTTGTACTGCGCAGGGTTGTGGCTCGCCGTGAACGTGGCACCCGCAGCATTGAGGGCCCCGCATGCGTAGTAAAGCTCATCGGTGGAGATCAGGTCCAGCAATTGCACGTTGGCTCCCCGTGTTGCTGCACCCTTGGCGAAGGCTTCGCTGAACTCCGGTGAAGATGGGCGCATATCGCCCCCAACCAACACTGTGCCGCCCTCGAGGCCCAGGACGTCAATGAACGCAGCACCCACGGCCTCGACGATCTGGGCCGTGATGGACTCACCCACGATGCCACGGACGTCATACGCCTTGAAGGAAGCGGAGAGGTCGAATGTCTTGTTCTGCTCTTTAGTCACGGGCTCAATCCTACTGTGGACGCGCAATTCGGTGCCTATGCCGGCCGCTGTCTGTGGACAGCCGATGGGCCTGGGCTGCTGTTGTCCACATAGGAGGCCCAGCGATCCCGGCCCTCATGACCGACTGGAATACTGGAGTGATGGCCAACAACTCCCCGAATGCTTCAGTTTCAGTGCAATCACCTACCGGACAGGACGCCCTGCAATGCCTCCGCGAACTGGTGGGGCACCCTGAAGCCACGTTCCACGACGGCCAATTTGAAGCTATTGAGGCTTTGGTCGACGAGGGGCGTCGCGCGTTGGTGGTCCAGCGCACCGGCTGGGGAAAATCGGCTGTTTACTTTGTGGCGTCATTGCTACTGCGCCGGCGGGGAGCAGGTCCGACGCTGATCGTCTCGCCCTTGCTCGCGCTCATGCGGGACCAGGTGGCGGCAGCAGCCCGCGCAGGTGTGCGGGCTGTCGCCATAAACTCTGCCAATGCGCTCGACTGGGATAGCGTGCTGGCTCAGTTGGCTGCGGACCAGGTCGACGTGCTCCTTGTATCTCCCGAAAGGCTCACTAATCCGTCTTTCAGGGAAAACCAGCTTCCGGAGCTCATCCGCAGGACGGGCCTTTTGGTTATTGACGAGGCTCATTGTATTTCCGACTGGGGGCACGACTTCCGCCCCGATTATCGTCGCATTGCCGACTTGATAGCCCAACTGCCGGCATCGGTTCCGGTTCTTGCTACCACTGCAACGGCGAACTCAAGGGTGGTGCATGATATCGAGGAGCAATTGGGTGAGGGTGTGCTGACCATCCGCGGAGCACTTGGCCGAGAGTCGCTGCGGCTCGGGGTGCTTAGCCTGCCCGATTCCCGGGACCGGTTGGGCTGGTTGCTTACCCACCTGGCTGAGATGCCCGGCAGCGGGATCGTTTACACTCTCACTGTTTCAGCGGCGGAGGACACAGCCCGGCTTTTGGTTGAGGCTGGCCATAACGTCCTTTCCTACACAGGGCGAACCGATCCAGCGGACCGGGAGCGGGCTGAACAGTTACTTAAGGAGAACAAGGTGAAGGCCCTTGTGGCCACCTCCGCCTTGGGTATGGGGTTCGACAAGCCGGATCTGGGGTTCGTGATCCACCTCGGTGCGCCCTCATCACCGGTTGCTTACTACCAGCAAGTTGGTCGTGCCGGGCGTGGAGCGGCCAACGCTGACGTACTGCTCCTCCCAGGAGCTGAGGACCGTGAAATCTGGCAGTACTTCGCAACGGCGTCCATGCCATCGGCTGAGAAAGCAGCCGCCGTATTGTCGGTTCTCGCGGAGGCAGGAGCAGCTCTTTCCACGGTTGCCCTGGAGGCGCGAGTGGATCTTCGACGAACGCCCTTGGAACTGCTGTTGAAAGTCTTGGCCGTGGACGGAGCTGTTGAACGCGTCGGCGGCGGGTGGAAAGCAACCGGCCGATCCTGGACCTATGATGCCGAGCGTTACGCGCGCATCGCGGAGGCCCGTGTAGATGAGCAGGACTCCATGGTGATCTATCAAGACACGGCGGGCTGCCGCATGGAATACATCACCTCCGTGTTGGATGACGAGAGCGCTACCGCGTGTGGCCGTTGTGATAATTGTGCCGGCCGGTGGTTTCCCGTGGACATAGCGGCATCCGCCGTCGACGCCGCGGGGCAAACCTTGCGCCGGGCCGGCGTTGTGATCGAACCACGACTCCAGTGGCCCTCAGGGATGGATCGCCTGGGCGTTGCCGTCAAAGGCAAGATCAAGCCAGACGAAAACGCGGCTGTAGGGCGTGCTTTGGCGAGGCTTACCGACTTGGGCTGGGGTGGCGCACTCCGGGACCTGTTCGCGGCGGGGGCCCCCGACCGCTCCGTTGACCCGGGTATGCTGAAAGCGTGCGTGCAGGTGCTGCGCGAGTGGTCGGGCGCTGAAGGGGGTCCTGCGTGGAGTGGCGCAGGACGGCCGGCGGCCGTGATCAGTATCCCTTCGCGGAGTAAGCCTTTGCTAGTTGATTCGCTCGCCCGAGGAATTGCCGGCATTGGTCGAATGCCTTACTTGGGCCAACTGCAGATCGCTCACGGCGGACCGGCGGGCTCTCGTGGGGGCAACAGCGCATACAGGCTCGCGGGAGTTTGGGACCGCCTTGTGGTGGGCCCAGAATTAGCCCAAGGCCTTACTGGGATCGATGGACAGTCGGTCCTCTTGGTGGACGATCTTATAGACAGCCGTTGGACCATGACTGTTTCGGCCCGGGCGTTGCGTCAAGCCGGCGTAGGAGCGGTGCTCCCGTTGGCCTTGGCCCAGGCAGGCTAGCTGGGACGTCATCTTGTGAGCGCTCTCACTCGTTCCGGCTAGGATCAGAGAAACCCGTCCGTGTCCGCCCCACGGTTGGACCAGGCATACCTTGGACCGGAGCCATGACCTTAAATCCCAGAGATATCCAAACCGTCGACGCCGCGGAGAGCTCGTGGCGACCGCAATTGGCCCTTCTGGTTGCAGCGACGTTCTTCATGGAGTTCCTGGATGGAACAATCCTCACCACAGCGATGCCCAGCATCGCCTCGGATTTCCATGCGGCCCCGGCTGATATCAACGTCACCATGACCGCGTACTTGGTGACGGTGGCCATGGGAATTCCTCTTAGCAGCTGGCTCGCCGAAAGGTTCGGTGCCCGCAGGGTCTTTTGCCTGGCCATTTCGATATTCACCATCGCCTCGTTGTTTTGCGCGCTCAGCACGGGCTTGCCGGAGCTTACCCTCAGCCGTGTTGCCCAAGGCGTGGGCGGTGCCATGATGGTCCCCGTCGGAACGCTGGTGGTTTTGCGCGGCACCCCTAAGTCCGAGCTGCTGCGAGCCACCGCCTATTTGGTGTGGCCGGGCCTCCTCGCGCCCGTGCTGGCTCCGATGGTAGGCGGTGCCCTCACCACCTTCCTGTCCTGGCACTGGATTTTCCTCATTAACGTTCCGCTTGGAATCGCTGCACTCATTACCGCCCTGCGCCTGGTTCCACAAACGAACTTCGACTCCAACCGTCGACTCGATTGGTTTGGCTTGGCGCTCACCACCCTGGGGGTCGGCGCGTTGGTGGTGGGCCTTGAAGCCCTCGGCGGGCGCGGATCCAACTTGCTGACCGGTGTAACGGTCGTCGGCGGTGCACTTTCCCTCGGGGGAGCTGTCTGGTGGATGTCCAAGGCGAGGGTTCCGCTGTTCAACCTCGCTGTTTTTGCGACCAAGACTTTCCGCACGACGTCGACTGGCGGCTTCGTTTACCGTCTGACCATCAGTTCGGTGCCATTCCTGCTGCCCCTGATGTTCCAAGACGGGTTCGGGTGGGACCCGTTGAAGGCCGGGGTCATGGTCGCCGCAGTCTTCGTGGGTAATATCGGCATCAAGCCCGCTACAACGCCACTCATAAGTCGCTTTGGATTCAAGCCAGTCCTTGTCTTCGCGTCACTCGCGTCAGCCCTGACGTTCGCGATGTGCGCTCTCCTGACGGCCCAGACACCTGAACCGCTCATCTTCACTCTTCTACTTTTCAGTGGCGCGTTCCGTTCCATCGGTTTCTCCGCCTATGCCTCAGTGCAGTACGCGGACATAGTTCCCGCCCAACTCTCTTCGGCCAACGCGATCTCCGCAACGCTGGTTCAGCTGGCCGCCGCCGGTGGAATCGCCATAGCCGCTTTGTTCCTCCGATCTTTTGAGACGTCACATCTGTTCGGTCCCGATCACGTGGGGGTTTACAAAGGGGCGTTCCTTGCTATGGCGGCGCTGATGCTCATCAGCACAGCCGACAGCCTTACTCTGCACCGGCACGCCGGTGCGGAAGTCAGCGGAGGGGCCAAGCGAAAGCAGGCAAATCCCTAGCCGCTGCCTCTCCGGGAGTGAAGCGCCGGCCTAGGGGCAGACCCCCCCAACGCAGGTGGTCCGGGTTCGAAAATCGGCGGCGAAATCCTCGCCGACTTCACCATTAACCCAGCCCGCGGCTACCAACCGAAAAAACAAAACACCCCCGGTCCGAAGACCGGGGGTGTCAATGATGTCCCGACACATCCGTGAAGGATGTCTCGACTCATCACACAACGCGGAGACGGGGGTGTGTAGTTTCACGACATAGTTCACACGTGAGTCGGGACATCGTTCTCAG
>NZ_JARVTA010000004.1:0-145016 GCF_030208915.1 Arthrobacter sp. efr-133-TYG-104 | reverse complement strand
CAGAAAACAATACACGCCCCACCACACCAACGCAAATCCACCCACAAACACCACCCACGGCAGCCCACCGGGATGGGCGAGAGAGAGAAAGAGAAAGAGGAAGCGCCGGGGTTTAAACGCAGAAGAGCCCGGCAACCTTAGCGGTTGCCGGCCTCTTCAGGACTTCGTGATTACCAGGAAGACTTGGTGATGCCCGGGAGCTCACCACGGTGTGCCATGTCGCGGAAGCGAACACGGGAGATACCGAACTTCTGGAGTGTACCGCGGGGACGGCCGTCGATCTGGTCGCGGTTACGCAAACGGATCGGGGAGGCGTTGCGGGGCAGCTTCTGCAGGCCGAGGCGGGCAGCTTCGCGTGCTTCGTCAGTCGCGTTCGGGTCAACCAGGGTCTTCTTCAGTTCGAGACGCTTGGCAGCGTAACGCTCAACAATGACCTTGCGCTGCTCGTTGCGAGCAATCTTGGACTTCTTTGCCATGTGTTTAGCGCTCCTCTCGGAATTCGACGTGCTGGCGGATCTTGGGGTCGTACTTCTTCAAGACCAGACGGTCAGGATCGTTACGACGGTTCTTGCGGGTTACGTAGGTGTAACCAGTGCCCGCAGTGGACTTCAGCTTGATGATGGGACGTACGTCCTTGTCCTTTGCCATTAGAGCTTTACTCCTCGTGCCAGGATGTCGGCGACGACCGCGTCAATTCCGCGTACGTCAATGGTCTTGATGCCACGTGCTGACAGGGTCAGCGTGACGTTGCGGCGCAGGGACGGAACCCAGTAGCGCTTCTTCTGAATGTTCGGATCGAACCGACGCTTGTTGCGACGGTGCGAGTGCGAAATGCTGTGCCCAAAGCCCGGCTCGGCTCCGGTCACTTGGCAGTGTGCTGCCATGACTCTCCTCCAAAGATTGAATGTAACGGCGTACAGATGTTCCTGCGTTGCCGTGCGACAGGCAGCGTCCGCATCCGATCCAAACCATTTTCGGTAGTTTCCGCAACTGGTGCGGCGAAGAAGGTTGGCCTCAGGACAGGCAGTGGAAAACCACTGGAACAGCTCCTGGGATACCGGGCGAATACAGGAATGCACGCAACTTGAGCCCCTAACTACCGGCCACCGGGAGGTCAGTAAAACTGCCACTCACCGCCAACCGGAGCAATTGCACACGATCCGCACTACCTAGCGCCTAACCATTCTACGGGCCAGTGCAAATTAAGACCAATCCGGAATCATAAGCCATAGCAAGGCCTTTCACAGCGGAACCAAAGGATGAGGGGCCAATGTTGTTTCATGACTTCGCTGCTCACACCACGTTCACGGGCTGAAAACCCTGAGGCCCCGGTTCCTGCCATGGCACCCAGTGCCGCAGCAGGCTTCCGGCAACAGGCCCGACGCCGGTGGGTACGGGCTGACTTCATCACTTTCCTCGGGTGGCTCTCACCGGTTGCAGCTGTGAGCCTTTGGCTGGCCTATGGCGGCGCCTCCGGATTCGGATCCTTCGCCGCAGCCACAACGTCGATAGGTATCGTGGCGGGGCTGATCAGTATGGACCTGGTCCTCCTGATGCTCCTGCTCGCTGCGCGAATCCCTTTCATCGACAACACCCTGGGCCACGACCGCGCCATGGAGATCCATAAGTCCTTGGGCAAGCCGGCACTGTATCTGCTCTTAGCCCATGGTCTGTTCATAGCTATCGGATACGGCGCTGCCGAGGGATTGGACCCCATTTCGGAATCCGTATCGCTCTGGGTCAACGTCCCCGACATGTGGTTGGCGTACATCTCCGCGCTGCTGTTTGTCGCCGTCGTCGTCACGTCCCTGGTTGCCGTTCGGCGCCGGTTCCCTTACGAGTTCTGGTACGCCGTCCACCTGCTGACATACGCAGCGGTAGCGACCTCAATACCCCACCAGTTCAGCGTGGGCGGCCTCTTCGCCCAAGGTACGTGGCAGCGCTGGTACTGGTTGGCACTATGCATGGCTACTGGCTCCGCCCTCCTTTACAACCGTGTGCTGGAGCCACTCTTCGCCACTTTTCGGCACCAGGTGACGGTCAGCCGTGTGGTGCGCGTCTCCAAGGACGTTTTCAGTATCGAAATGACCGGCCTCCATCTGGACGAGTTATCAGGCTCTGGCGGCAGGTTCTTCTTCTGGAGGTTCCTTGCCCCGGGATTCTGGTGGCAGCCCCACCCCTTCAGCCTCTCTGCCGAACCGATTCCTGCCACGGCCACAACGCCCGGCAAGTTGCGGATCACGGTCCGCAACTTGGGCGAGGGAACCGCAAGGCTCGCACGGCTCAAGCCTGGCACCAAGGTGGCCATCGAAGGTCCGTACGGGATGTTCAGCACAGCGGCGCGATCCCGCAAACACGTGGTCATGATCGGCGCCGGCATTGGTATCACCCCACTGCGTGCACTGTTGGAGTCCACCCCCTTCGAACCTGGCGACGCTACTGTCCTCCTCCGGGGTCATGACGAGAACGAACTCTTCCTTGGGCAGGAAATCATGGCCATCGCCGAAGCGCGTGGTGTGACGCTTTATCACCTGATAGGTCCGCGTTCGCCTAAGAGTGGATCTTGGCTCCCACAATCAGCACAGCAAGCAGGATTCACCCTTGCCTCCTACGCACCGCACATCGCCGAAGCTGACGTTTACGTCTGCGGACCTGCTGGCTGGGCCGGCAAAGTCATCGACGACGTCAGGGCGGCCGGGGTGCCCGCGGAACAACTCCATTACGAAAGGTTTGACTGGTGAGAACGAGAGCAGCAGTAGCCACAGCCCTTGCATCCGCAGGTATTTTGATCGCTGGCTGGCAATCCGGTGCCCACGTCTCCGAAACAGGTGCGGCAACCAGCACGAGCCTCAGCAGCACGGGATCGAGCGGCACGACCTCCGGTGGGAGCACCTCCGGCACGGGATCGAGCGGCACGACCTCCGGTGGAAGCAGCTCCAGCGGCACGGCCTCCGGTGGAAGCAGCTCCAGCGGCACGACCTCCAGCGGCACGAGCACTGCGACGTCGGGAAGCTATGACGGCTCCTCGGTCCAGACACGCTACGGCACAGTCCAAGTGCAGGTCACCGTCCAAGGCGGGAAGATCACCGAGGTCAAGGCCCTGCAACTTACGGATGCCGAGAACAGGTCCGCCCAGATCAGCGCCTATGCCGCTCCTGTGCTCCGTTCGGAGGTGCTCCAGGCCCAGTCGGCCAACGTGCAGACGGTCGGCGGAGCCACCATCACCAGTGACGCCTACCTCACATCCCTCCAGGCAGCCCTCGATGCGGCCCACTTCTAACGCGCAACACCTGCGGGCCCGGATCTTCAGGAGCATGGGCACGGTGGTGAGTCTTACCGTAGCGCGACGGACATACACGCAAGCCGCCGTTGATGAGCTCGAGTCGGCCACCGCCGTCGTCGAGGGTATTTTTACCGAACTGGACTTGAAGTTCAGTCTCTACCGCGAGGGCTCCGAAGCGAGTCGGGTGGCACGCGGTGAGCTGGCCTTATCGGAAGCCTCGGAGTCCATGAGGCGGCTCTACGATGAAGCGTCCGAGTGGCGGCTGGCAACCAATGGCGCCTTCACGGCTGAGCGCCCTGATAGGGCCCTGGATCTGTCCGGAATTGTCAAAGCCCATGCGGCACAGGAGGCCGCTCTTTCCCTGGAAGCCATAGGCCTCCAGGACTGGTGCCTCAACGCTGGAGGCGACGTGCTGGTTAGCGGCTCCCCACAGCCAGGTACCAATGAACCGTGGCTTGCCGGCGTCGTCGATCCCGGGGATAGGCAGTCGCTGCTGAGCGCCTTTCCCCTACGCGCCCTGCCGGCGCTGGCGACCTCGGGCTCCGCCGAACGCGGAGAACATATCTGGACGGTAGGTAGTGGGAAGGCGGAATTCGTGCAGGTCACGGTTGCAGCAACAAATATTATGACGGCGGACGTCCTGGCCACCGCGATCGTGGCCGGAGGCACCCCGATGCTGGACCAGGCCGTGGCAAAGTGGGGCGTCGAAGTCCTGGCCGTACGCCGGGACGGCACCCTGTTGGCTACTCCCGGCTTCCGCGACGAAACCGGCCAAGCGGCTAGGAAGGCCGGATAAGCTCCGGATATTTAGGGCGCAGGCCGTCTCCGGACGAGACGCCTCGAACCCTGCGAGATACCCACGGGACCGCCGATTCACGCAACCACCGGGCATTGGCCTTCAGCGTTTCAACACGATTCATGAGCCGCAGGGGCGCGAGTTCGGGTACTTCAATGACGTGCTCATATTCGAGGACGTCCAACACGCGTTTGGCCATGTTGATGTGGCCGGCCGTGGACATGTGCATCCTGTCCTCGCCCCACATACGCCAATCGTCGTACTCGTCAAAGCGCCAGTAATCCACCAGCAGCGCGCCGTGGTCCTGGGCAATTTCCCGCACGAGCTCGTTGTAGATTGCGGTTCGGCCGCGCATGGCTCCGAAAACCTTCGAACTCTTGGCATCGAAACCGGTGAAGAGGACAACAGTGGCGCCGGCAGCGCTTAACTTGCCGATACCGGCGTCGTAATCCTCCAACAGGGAGTCGATGTCTACCTTGGGCCGGAGGATGTCATTTGCACCTGCGTACATGGTTATAAGGGTGGGCCGCAGCGCGATGGCCGCATCTACCTGCTCCGCCATGATTTGCCGCAGCTTCCGTCCCCGGATTGCGAGGTTGGCATAGCCGAAGTCCTGGTTGCTTTGTGCCAACTGGCTGGCGACGACGTCCGCCCAACCGCGCACACCGTTGGGGCGAGCGGGGTCATCGTCCCCGACTCCCTCCGTGAACGAATCCCCCAAGGCGACATAGCGGGCTGAAAAATCCATGCCGCCAGTCTGCCACTTCAGCACTCGGCGCTACAAAGCGCTGAACTGCTATGTGGATCAAGAGTCCCGGAGGATCCAATGGTTGTTGTCCAAACGGGCCACAATCTTCTCGCCGATCCGGGCCAAGTCCGTGACGTCGTCGGGCGTCAGGGAGTCCAACATCAGCGTCCGCACCGACTCCACATGATCCGGAGCCAGGGCCACAATGGTGGACATGCCGGCGTCAGTCAGGTGCGCCACGGTGACCCGGGCATCGCGCGGGTCGGCCTGCCGGTCTACCCATCCGCGTTTTTGCAGTTTGGTGACCACATGCGAGAGGCGTGACAGCGAGGCACTGGTGCGGGCGGCCAACTCGCTCATGGGAAGGTATCGCCCCTCAGTTTCAGACAGCATGGCAAGGACGTTGTAGTCGAAAAGTGATAATTTCCCCGCCGACTGAAGCTGGGTGTCCAATGCCGAGGGCAGCAGCGTATTGATGCTCAGAAGCGCCAGCCAAGCGCGGCGTTCATCGGCGTTCAGCCAGCGGGGTTGAGTCATGCATCCATCTTAGGAGAATCGGCAGCTTACTTAGGTCTACCCCTGCTGCCCACCGATAAGCTGACAGCATGTTCGTTGTCTCTTTGACCTACAAGGTCCCCGACGAAATCGTCGACTTCCACCGCCCGGGCCATATGGCGTGGCTTAAGGAAGCGTTCGACGCCGGTGTGTTCCTTGCGTCCGGACGTCGCGTACCAGCTATCGGCGGCGTGCTGCTCTCCAACGCGGACAAGGCCACCCTGGACGCATCACTGGCCGAGGACCCGTTCTACGGCAATGGCGTGGCAGACTTCGAGATCATCGAATTCAAGGCAACCAGCGTGGCCACCGGCTTCGAAAACCTGCTGGACAGCTGAGGCCCCGGCACACTGACGCCCCGCCACACCCTGCAGGCTCACTCGCTGCGCATTCTCACATCCACCAGCTTCTTCAGCCCACCCTTGCGGGGAACCTTCACCGGTTGGGGCCAGCGGGGCTGCAACGAGTCACCCAGGGTGACACCGCGAAGTTTGCGCCCGAACAAGGGCACCACCCAATCATTGACCCACCGCCGCTGCCGGCGTTCCCATTCGCGCAACTTGAGGCGCTCGGGTGGATCCCATTCTTTAGGGAGGATTTTGTGCGGGACGTCGAGGTGGTCCAAGACCTGTGCGGCCAGGTACTTATGACCGGCCTTGGACATGTGGAGCCGGTCCGGCGCCCACATACGTGGGTCCTTATAGGCTTCGAAGCACCAGTAATCCACCAGGACCGCGCCGTATTTTGTTGCGAGGGCGCGGACCCTTTGGTTGTAGAGGGTGTTGCGTTTCTTGAGTGGCTCCAGGATTGCAGAGACTTTGACGTCGAACCCGGTAAAGAGGACCACGGTGGCACCCGTGGCGGCAAGCTTTGCCACGAGCATCTCGTAGTCGTTCAGCAGGGCATCCATGTCCGTACCGAAGTCCAGGATGTCGTTGCCGCCGGCGTAGAGGGTGATAAGGGTCGGTTCCATCGCCAGCGCGGGCTCAAGCTGTTCGTCGATGATATGGCGGAGCCTCTTGCTGCGGACAGCCAAATTGGCGTATTCCCAGCCCGGCTCAGCCTTGGCCAGCTTCTCGGCTACCCTGTCAGCCCACCCCCGAACCCCGTTGGGCAGGACGCTGCTCGGGTCGCCGACGCCCTCGGTGAAGGAATCGCCGATGGCGACGAACCGCCGTCGCCCTTTCTCCCCAGCACCCACCCCGCTAAGTTATCCCCGGCCGGTGACATCAGGGGAAAGGGAAAGTTAACACAGCTATCAGAGATGCCCGCCCTGCAGCCTGCTTAGCCCTCTGCCTTGCCGCGCCGCCAGTACCCCATGAAGGCCACCTGCTTCCGGTCGATTCCCACATCCCGGACCAGATAACGCCGCATTTCCTTGATGACAAACGCTTCACCGGCAAGCCATGCGTAAAAGGGCAGCGAGCCGGCAGGGAGGGTGGGGTTCTTGGTGGCTTCGATGGCTGCGGCATCCATTCTTTGGGGAGTGTCCCAGAGAATCTCCTGATCCACGTTAACGTCTTCGGGCTCCGGGCCGGCGGCTGTGCCTGTTCCTGTGAATCCCACCCAACCGGGCACGGGAACAGTGCTTGCGACCGCTTGCTTGAGGAGCTCGCCGTGGGGCCGCGACCTACCTAGTGCGGCGCCGCGCGCCAGCCAGGTGATTTCGACGCCGGCGGCCGTGTCGATGTCGCGGAAGTCGCCGGCCACGGGCACCTCGAGGAAGGCGTGGCCGGTCATGTAGTGGGGCAGGCTTTCGAGAATGGCGCTGATGGCTGGAACCGCAGTTTCGTCACCGGCCAAGAGGACATGCTGGGCCAGCCCGGGACGCCATTCGATGCCGCCGTAGGCACCCGCGGTGGAGCACTGGGCTGCACGGCTATTCGGGCCGATGATGGTGAGAGCGTCCCCTGGCTTCGCAGCAACAGCCCAGTTTGCTGCGGGACCGCCTCGACCGCCGTCGTCGAAGTGCATGACGAAGTCGATGCCGATTTCCGGGTATACGGCATCGAGGCGCTCGGACCTGACCGTGTAGGTGCGCATGTGGCCCCGAGTGGCCGGGTCCATCGCCAGCCATTCCCGGTACCAGCTTGCCTCTTCCAACTTGAAAGCCGGCAGCGGGATCGCACGGCCGGTGGGTTCCATGGACGGAATCATCAACTTCACCCGCAGGTCCAGCGTGTCACCCGCCACGCCGAAGTCGCGCAGGGAGTAGCCACCGAACGTGATCCGGCGGAAAGTGGGGCTGAGTTCCTGCACGGCCGTCACGGTGACGTCGAAGGCAAGAGTCATGGGTTCCACTGCCGCCTTCGACGTGGCCTTTGCATTGGCCGGTTGCGTGCTCATGAAGCGGTCTCCAGTTCCTTCGTTGACACATGGTCCGCGTAGTGGCGCCCGATGGGGACGATCAGCGGGGTACCTGAGATGGGGTCCGGAACCACGCGGGATGCCAGGCCGAAAACGTTGAGGACCAGTTCCTCGGTTATCACCACTGAAGCCGGACCTTCGGCCACGATGCGTCCGCCCTTCATGGCGATGACGTGGTGGGCGTAGCGCGCTGCGAGGTTGAGGTCGTGGATCACGATCGCCACGGTGGTACCGCGGCTGCGATTGAGGTCGGTGATCAAGTCAAGGACCTCCACCTGGTGTGCCAGGTCAAGGTACGTGGTGGGCTCATCGAGCAAGAGGACGTCGGTTTCCTGTGCCAAGGCCATCGCAATCCACACGCGCTGGCGCTGTCCGCCGGAAAGCTCGTCGACGTTTCGATCCGCGAGCTCACGAGTGCCAGTGGCTTCGAGGGCGCGTTGCACAGCATGATCGTGGAGGGAGGAGTCCCCCGCGCTCCAACTGCGGAAGAAGCCTTGGTGCGGAAACCGACCCCGGCCCACGAGGTCGCGGACGGTGATGCCATCAGGAGCCGTAGGGTGCTGCGGGAGGAGGCCCAGAACGCGGGCCAACTGCTTGGCGGGACGGCCATGGATGTCATTCCCATCCAGTGTCACGGAACCGCTGGCCGGCTTGAGTAGCCGCGACAAGCCCCGCAAGAGCGTCGATTTGCCGCAAGCATTTGCTCCCACGATCATGGTCACTTTCCCTTCGGGGATCTCCGTGGAGAGTCCCTCCACCACCTTGCGGTGCTCGTATTGGAGCGTGAGGTCCTTGGCGTTGAGGCGGGCCATATCAGGCTTCCTTTCGGTTCGAGGTGACGAGCAGCCACAGGAGGAAGGGCGCACCGAGAGCGCCGGTGACGACGCCGACAGGCAGCACGGTCCCATCGAGGATGATGGGGGCAATGTTGGCGGCGAAGAAGTCTGCCAGCAACACAATCAGCGCGCCCACAAGCGCCGACGCCGGGAGGCTGGGTTTACGCACGAGGCGCCGGGCAAGCGGTCCGGCGAGGAAGGCGACGAAAGCGACGGGACCCGCCGCTGCCGTTGCGACGGCGGCGAGGCCGACGGCGGTCAGCACCAATCCCAGCCTGGCCGCGTTCACCGTGATCCCAAGACCGGCAGCGGTATCGTCACCGAGTTCGAGAATGCGGAGCGGGCCGGCAAGCGCGATGACAGCGGGAACGAAGATCAGCAGGGACATCCCGAGGACGCCGGCTTTCCCCCAATCGGCCGAGTTCAATGATCCGTTCAACCAGATCAAGGCATCGGCTGCGACGCGGATGTCCGACCTGGTCATGAGGAAATTGACCACCGCTTGCAAGGCCGCCGCGACGCCGACGCCTGGAAGGATGAGCCGGTTACCCGCCGCGTTGCCACGGCCGCCGCCCGCACCCGGTCCACTGCGGGAAATTACGTAGATGAAAGTGGCGACCCCGAGCGCACCGCAGAGGGAGGCCGCGGAAACCACGGCTCCGGAAGCACCGAAGACCAGGATGGCCGTCACGGCACCTGCGCTGGCACCTGAGCTGATGCCAATGATGTCCGGGCTCGCCAAGGGGTTCCGCAGCATGGTCTGGAAGAGCCCGCCCGCCAAGCCGAAGGCGACGCCGACCATGGTTCCCGTGACAGCGCGGGGCAGTTTGTGTTCCATAACGATAAAACTGGCGCCCGGAATCTTCTCGCCGCCCGTCAAGTGGTTGAGGACGATGGTGACGAAGTCCGAAATGGTCACCGTGTAGCTGCCCAAGAGCACGTACACCGAGAACATGATGAGAAGGGCCAGGCATAGGAAAAGCGTGGGGCTAGGGACCCGTCGAAGTGGCAATGGATGGGCATGTTTGTCCCGATCATTGCCGTTAGATGCCAGCTCGGCGCGGGCGCGGGGCTTGTAAAAGGTGCTCACAGTCCCGTTCCCTTTCCGCGGCGGATAAGCCAGATAAACACGGGGGCACCCAAGAGGGCCGTCACGATGCCCGCGGGAACCTCACCCGGAAGCAGGATCACGCGGCCGATGATGTCCGCCGTGATGAGCAGGATGGGCGCAGAAACCAGCGAGAACGGCAATATCCAGCGATAATCCGGCCCCGTGATGGAACGGACAGCGTGCGGGATGACCAATCCCAGGAATCCGATGGGCCCAGCCAGCGCAGTGGCGGATCCACAGAGCAACACAACACCCACGGCGGTGATGGCACGCGACAGGGCCACGTTGTGTCCGAGGCCCCGGGCCAAGTCGTCACCCAGCGCCAGGCCGTTGAGGACCCGGCCACTTGCCAGCACGATTAATGCCCCCACAACGAGGAACGGCAGCGCCGGTAGCAGGACTGACCAATCGCGGCCGCCGATGCTACCGACTTGCCAGAACCGGAAACGGTCAAAGGTATCTTGGCTGGAGACCAAAATAACGTTCATCAGCGAGAACAGCCCGGCGCTGAGGGCCGCACCCGCGAGGGCGAGTTTGACCGGCGTCGCACCGTCACGTCCCCTGGACGCAACGGCATAAACCACGGCCGCCGCCGCGCCGGCACCGAGGAACGCGAACCAGATGTAACCACTCAGTGAGCTGACTCCGAACAGATAAATACCGACGACGACGGCGAGCGCTGCCCCGGCGTTCAGGCCCAGGATCCCTGGATCGGCCAGCGGATTCCGGGCCACACCCTGCATTGCTGCGCCGGCCAGCCCGAGGGCACCCCCGGCCAGCAGGCCCAGGGCCGTCCGTGGGATCCGGGCGATGACCACGGCGTGGTTCCCATCGTTTGGATCAAAGGTGGTGAGGGCTTCCCACACCGTGGCGAGGGAAAGTCCGCGGGCACCTATCGCCAGGGATGCGGCACAGGCTACAGCCAGCACGACGACGGCGAGCACCAGCCATGTGGTTCGCTTGCCCCCCGCACCGCTTGGTCGCGGGGCGGCTGTCCCCCCGGTCTGGAGCGCCGTCGTCGTACTTAATCTCATGGGCGTTAGGCCACGGCAGCTTTATCGGCGGCGGCGCCCAGCTGCGGAAGGAACGCGTCCAAGGCCCACGGCAGGCTCAACGGCGACGAGGCCGAGATGGACAATGTGAGGGTCTGATCAGTGTCGGCAACCAGTGCACCCTTCTTGACCGCGGGGATCTGCCCGAGTAGCGGGTCGGCCTTGATGGCATCTGCACTGGTGGAGTCCGGGACCCAGGTGACAAAGACATCGGATGCGAGTTCGTTGGCCTTTTCCGCGGACCACGGGATGAAGAAATCCGTGGCGGTCTTGGTGTTCTGCGCCACCACGGGCGCGAGCTTCATGCCGATCTCCGTCAGGAAACGGGGCCGGTTGTCGATGGCGGTGTAGATGTTGGCGCCATCGCCCTTGGCGGGTTCGAGGTTTCCGTAGATGAAGGTCTTGTCCTTGATCTGTGGGTATTTGGACACTTTGTCCGTGATGGTCGCTTCGGTGTCCTCCACCAACTTCTTGGCTTCGGCTTCCTTGCCCAGCGCCTTGCCGATGACAGTGGTGGTTTCCTGCCAGGGGGTTCCATAGGCCAGTTCGGGGTAGGCAACCACCGGGGCGATGTCTGAGAGCTTCTTGTAATCGGCTTCCGTCAGGCCTGAGTAAGCGCCGAGGATAACGTCCGGGTTGAGCTTTGCGATCTCGGTGAAGTTGATGCCATCCACTTCGGAGAACTGAACCGGCGCCTTGCTGGTACCGAATCCTGCTCCCAGCTTCTCGAGCGCGGCGTCCTTCCAGGGCGTGGAGCCTTTGCTGTTGTTGCCCCACGTGTTCTTGGGAACCCCCACCGGAACTACGCCCAGTCCGAGCGCGACGTCGTCGTTGACCCACGAAATAGTGACCACTCGCTGGGGCTGCGCCTTGATGGTGGTCTCACCAAAAGCGTGCCTGATGGTCACGGGGAAGGCAGACGCTCCCGCTTCGGTGGCACGCTGCGTTGCCGAAGCAGCAGGTCCAGTGGAACAGCCCGTGAGGGAAAGGGCGACGGCGGCCAAAGCTGCCGTAGCGCTTGCGGCGGTCTTCAGTACGGCGCGGCGGGGAAGAGGGGAAGCCACGGGACTCCTTAGGTAAGTGATGTAAACCTAAGTAAGGCTAGCCTAAGCTTTCATTAATTACGAAACGTTTGCATCACGTAATTCGACTCAGTGGACAGTGGCGGTCAAAACTTGGCAGGATAGCGGCAGCGGACTACCGCTTCCGCGATCACGACGAGGGGATGAGCATGCGCGCTGTTTCAGCTGCTGCGGCCATGGTTGGCGAGGTGGCCGCTATGGCCTGCTTGGCACAGCCCCACACGTCGGCATCGCACGGGCTTTCCACTACCTAGCCCTTCCAAGCAGCACCTTCCTTTCGATGACCGACGTTTCCGCCATCCCGTGCGCCCATCCTGCGCGCGCCGACGTCGACATTTCCGAAAGAAGCTTTCGTCATGCAAAAAATTAGCGCCCAACAGATCCGCGCGTCCTTCATCAATGCGAGCCGCTCCGAGGCCGCCAAGCTCAACCTTCCCCACGACTTCGAAACTCTCGACTGGGACAACCTCGAGTTCCTCGGCTGGCGCGACGAGAAGATGCCCCAACGCGGCTACTTGGTGGTCGAGTACCGTGGAAAGCTGACCGGAATCTTGCTCAGGGCGCCCGAAGGCGGCTCTGGAAAGAAGCGGGTTGTCCTCTGCGAGCTCTGCCGCGACGTCTTCTCCAAGGACGACGTGTACCTCTGGGTGGCCAAGAAGGCCGGGCAATCAGGCAAGGACGGAAACACGGTGGGAACGCTGATCTGTGCTGAGTTCGGCTGCAGTACCAACGTACGCAAGGAACCGCCCGTCAACGAGATCAACCCGGACCCCGCCGTCGTCGTGCTTCGGCAGATCGACGGACTCAAGGCCCGGACGGCGCAGTTCCTGGACCGGGTCCGCGGCGACTCCAAGCGTTAGCCCAGCAGGCGCACGCGGAAAGCCACCTAGCGCAGGACGATGTCCACCGGGTTGGCTTCCGAGCGCCAGGCCCCTGGCTCCCCCGGACCGGCAATGACGGGGGCAGTCAGGACGCCTGAGCGGTTGGTCCTCTTGTCCCGCAGAATTTCAGTGACGGAACCGAGGTGCCGGGACAGGTCAATCACGTTTTCGGGAGCGGCCAACAGCAACTGGAACCCAAACTCGTGCAATGCCTTGATGCCGGCACCCGCGAACTCCTCCGAGGCCAGCACGAAAGCTTCGTCCATCATCACAGTGCCGTACGTGGTGAAACCCTGTTCGGCAATGCCTAATTGGTAGCTCAAGGCCGCTGCCATGATGAACGCGGTGAACCGTTGGCGCTCGCCGCCGGACATGGAGCCAGTGTCCGCGTGCATGAAGACTTCCGTCCGCTTCTTGCTCGACTTGCCCGGAACGTCGGCCTTGCCCGGAACTTCGCGGTGCTCCTTGCATTGAATGAAGAGGTGCCCGCGGACATCCAACACCTCGGCCCGCCAACGGCGGTCCTCCGGAGTTTGCGATCCCAGCCTCTTCACCAGGGATTCCAGGGACTTGTAGCGGGCGGTGAGTTCGGCGTCGTCGTCGCCGTGTGGCGCCGGACCAGTAGCGGCGGCGGCGCGCGAAGGACGCGTGTGCTTTGCCTTCAAGGCGTTCTGGATCGCATCCTTGAATTGCTTGGCCGTGGCCGGAAGCGTCTGCTTGATATCCAGCTCAAGGTAACTTCCCTCGTGGAAGTTCACTTGGGACAGAATTCCGTTGAGCGGCAGGATGCGGCTGGTGATGCTGCGGCGCTCCTCGTCCAGCAAATGCAAGAGCGTGCTGAACGATTCGTGCGTCCGCTGGTTGAAGAACAGCCGGAACTCGGCCTCCTGCGCCGGCAAACCATCGCTCACGATCGCGTGGTACCGGGATTCGAAGTCTCCGGCAGCAGCGATTGACGTTCCATGGTCAGCACTGATCGCGCTGCCCCAGTCGCGCACAAAGGCCTCGAACATGCGCGTCAGCCGTTCGGCTGTCGCCTGGCCGCGGGACTCCGCCGAGTGGAGCTCCTCAAGCAACTTGGTACGGACGTTGTTGGCGAGGTTGTCGAGTTCATAGAGTTGCGTGAGGTCCGCCGCTCCGGCGAAGTACGGTTCCAGGGCGGCCACGGTGGAGGCCGACGGCGGCGCTTGCTCAAGCTTCCGCCTCGCGGCATCCAGCAGGCCGTCGGCCGTGGTCATTTGGTGGTCCAGCGCTTTGTATTCGCTCTGGAGCACGGCGGCGGCACCTGTGGAGGACTGGTGCTTTTCACGCACGGACTCGATGGTGGCGCGCAATGGTTCCAGGTCCGCCTGGGCAGCGAGTGCGTCTGCCAGGCGTTGCTCGATCCGGGCCAGCTCTTCTGCTGCCACTGCGGCTGAAACCTGTTCCCACGGACGTTCGTCTTCGGCCACCCTGCGCAGGGCTTCCAGTTGCCGGGCCATGCCCTGATGGGAGTCTTCGCGGCTCTGCGCCAACTCTGCAGCCTTGGCCAACTCGTTTTCCAGCTCCCCCACCCGCGCAGCGACGAGTTCGAGCTTCGAGGCGTTGTCAAAGCCGAGGACGTAATCCTGACGACTCGTGAATCGGTCGTCCTTTTCCACAGTGTGCCGGTTGCGTTTGACCACACCACCAAGGCTCAAGCCTTTGTCCAGCGAAGCCAGCTCATCCGGGTCCTCCACGCACGGATACGCAAAGTCGACGGCGATCCGCTCACGGACCCATTGCCCGGCGTCGGCGTTGGGCCCCGTGGTGAGAATATTCAACTTAGTCAAGAGGTCGCCGTCGGACACCTCCTCCACGGCCAGCGCGCCACCTGCCAATGGTTTGGACACATCGACGGCGCGCAGGGCGCCACGGATCGTGTTGCTGTTCAAGTACCTGGTGACTGCCGCGAAATGCTCGCCCGGAACCAGCAACGTGGTGGCCAGATTGCGCAAGGCACGCTCGGCGGCGGGCCGCCACTGATCCTGCCCCTCGGCCAGGTCGATCAGTTCACCTCCGAAGGGCATCCGTTCTTCCGGGACGCCGGTGGCGGCGGCGATGGCAGCCCGGTTTTCGATGCTCGACGGCGGCAACAGGGACTTGCGCGTCCGCAGCGACAGCAACTCCTGTTCAGCAGCCGCCAGTTCGCGCTTCTTGGTTGCATGGCCGTCGAACGCTTCGAAACGAAGCTCCTTCAAGGCCTCCGAGTCGCCTTTCAATGCCGCTGATCGAGCTGCTGCCTGCTCGTGCGCCTGATCCCAGCCCTCGGCCGACCACTCAAGGTCCAAACCGGCGTCGGACAATGCTTTTTTGGCCGCCTCCTCCACCTGCTGGCGCAGCTTGAGCCCCACGCGGGCGTTCTCCAGCGACTGCTCAATGGCCGAGATAGCGTTGCCGCCACGGTTGTTGTAATCCAGCTCCAACTCCCGGAGTTCCTTGGCCAGCCCCTCCCGGACGGCCCGCTCGCCGGCAAGTTCCTGCGCTTTGGCGTGCGTGAGCTCTTTGAATCGGGCCAACGTCTTGGCGTGAACCGTCACCGCCAACTGCTGCTTGTAGGCAACAAATTCCTCGCCCGCAAGCTCCCGGAGACGGTTTGCCTTTAGCAGCGCCTGGGCGTATTCCTTGTTCAGCCCAGGGACCGGAGCCAACTGATCGCGTTGCTGCCGCACATCTTCCAACCGTTGGCGGATGGACATCAGGTTGCTGAATTCCTCCACGACGTCGTCCGCGGCGGCCAGCGTGGCCGGAGCATCCAACACCTGGTCGCGGAAGAAGGTATTGACGCTTCCGCCCAACCCTTTGCCTGCTTGGATGACGCGAAGCAGCGGAAGCGCCTGGTCCGAATTGATGCCAAGCAATCGGCGGAACCGTTCGGCAAACGCCTTGTGCACATCGAACACTTGGCCGTCCGGGAAAATACCCTCCAACGCGCCCTTCGTGAACCGTTTCTGCGCGATCCCCTCAATGGCTTCAAGGTCCAACGGCTTGCTGTCAATCACGTAAAACCGTCCGACGCTCGACTCCGTGCCATTTTTGGGCAGGTCGAACAGGGCCGAGACCGTCACCTTCGTGCCGGCCGCGTTATCGAACGTCAGTGCGACGGCGGACCACGTGGCTCCCGGGCGTTGGAAGGCACTGGCCGAGCCCTCACCAACAGCCTTATCACCAACTTTGCCGCGCATGTAGGTAAAGGTGGTGCGCTTATCCTCCACAGCACCTCCGGACCGCTGTGCCGCGGCCTCATTGGAGCGCGGACGGGCATCGAAGACGCGCAGCATGGCATCGAACAGCGTAGATTTGCCGACCCCCGAGTTACCGGTAAGGAGGGTGCCGTTGCGATCCACATGCATGGTGTGCGCGCCGTGGAATGTGCCCCAGTTGACCACTTGGACGAGCGCAAGGCGCATCTGGCCGGGGTTGATCTGGTCACCCAGAGGAAGCATGGTTGCGATGGTCACTTGCCTGACTCCTCATCCTCGGAGCGAACACCCCGGTCAAGATCGAGCAAGGGTTCCGTTCCCGATTCATCCGCGGCAACCGCCACCAACGCCTCGATCTGGGCCGGGATGTCGCCAATGTTCTCGAACGGAAGGGCCAGGGGCAGGGCGTTGCTGATGGTGTAGGTATCTTCCAGGGCAGTGGGGAGGAGCAGTTGGCGCGCCAGCAGCTTGTTGATGGTGCGGGTCACGACGTCGGAGTCCCGCAACGCATCCTGCTGGCCGGAGGGGGTGTAGTTGGCCACCAAGTCTGAGATTTCCTCACGGGTGATGGTGGGATCCGTCTGGGCGGTGATGTGGCGGTCCAGCAATAAGCGCAGGCGCAGCAGCACGATGGTTTCCACGCGGCTCAGTGCCCGTTGCTGGCGGAGGATGCTTGAGCGCGAATTCGAGCCCACCACCTCGGGATCAACGGGGCGCAGCACCGCGATCTTCCGGTCATGGTCCAACTGGAGGGAAAGGAAGAGCTCTGAGAGCCTGCTCCGGAGGATCACTTGGTTATCCAGCAGCGTGGTCCACAATTTCTCTTCCCGGCCGCCGTCGATGTAGGGCCCTTTCAGGAGCTTCACCAACGCGTGCCGGACCTTCATGGGCAGGACACCCGTATCCCCGGGGAACAGTGCGGCCCCGTCCACGAACGTGTCCCGCGGCGTGACCTGGAAGGGATCCACCGCAGCGGCATCCACCGTTTCATCGGCGGCATATTCTTCGACGACATCATCTACGGTGACGTTATCTACGGTGACGTTATCTACGGCGACATCATCTTCCGTGACGTCATCCGCGTCGGTGATGTCCGTCGTCGTGATTTCCTCAGTCATCAGAATCCTCATTCAGTGTGACGACGGGCAAGTAAGCCGTACGCATGCTGCCGTCGATTTGTTCGAAGTCCAGGGGCTCCCAGGCGGACCGGTCAAAGGCGGCGCCGGTGTGAAGTGCCATGGAGAGCAGAGTGCGGACTGTGTTGATGTGCCGTTCTTCGGCCGGCAAATTCTCCCACGCTGCACCGAGCGTCGCCGCACCGGCCATGGCGGCCCTCACAGCAGCCGGTTTGGCTTTACCGGTGCGTACTGACCTCACACGGTCAGAATCGCTGAAGGCGATGGGATCGGCCAAGCGTGGCGGCGTCGCGAACTCGTCGGGATCGAACAGCTTGACCATGGCCAGGGACTCGAAACCCGCGTTGTACAGCACCGGCCCGGCCACCAAACCGGACCTGTCCCGCTCGTACGGCATGGACCGGATGGCCTGTTCGGCCTCGGCAAGGACCTTTCGCAGACTGACCGACTGCCGGACGTCGTCGCTCTGTATATACGTGTTCAGGCTCTCGGAGAGCTTGCCGTAAATCCGCTGGATCTGGCTGTGCTGCTGCCGGAGTTCGGCCACGAGGTTCTTCAGGGTCTCCCGGTCTTCGTGCGAGAGGTCGTCTGCGAACTGCCTGCTCAGGACTTCACCGATCGCGGAGCGGAAACGCAGCTGCTGCTGCGGATCCTCCAGGAAAGCCGTGAACGAGCGGAACGTTCGGCCCTCCGGACTTTGCCGCAGCCGCTTGTCTGCCTCGAGGACTTGGGCCATGGTGGCCCCTTTGCTCAAGGACTCGTCGATGATCTGGTTGCGGAGCTCGCCCACCAGTTCTTCGATGCGGTCCCGCATCTTCTTGTAGTCCGCCGGAAGGCTGGCTGCAAGGTCAAGGATGTTGCCCGCAGCTTCAACAGCCTCGTCATCATCCAGCAGGCCATCGAACTCGCCGGAGCTGATGTCCTCCACCAACTGTTGGCGTTCCTGGATTTCCTCTTCGAGGGCTTCCAGGCGGGCACTTTGGTCCGGGTTGGTTTCGTTGGCGAGCTTCTCCACGTCACCGAGGAGCGTGCCCAGACGCGAACCGTTCAGCGTTGAGCGGTCGCTTGAAAGGCTGTCAAGGAACGCCAGCACCCGGGCGGCAGGTTCGGTAATTTCATACACGATCTGGCCCGACTGGTTGCGGCGGGTCAGGAAGTGTTTTCGAGTCCACTCATCACCGAAAAGTTTGCCGTTCTGTTGGCCTCCGAGCCCGGGTTCCTGCTTGCGGAGCTGCTCAAGGAAGGCGTCGACGTCGGCGTGGAACTCCTCCAGGGGAAGCTGCGGCCGCGTCCGGGTGAAGGAGGCTTGCAGCACCGCGATGACCCAGGGCGCCGAACGGGTCAGCGCCCACGCGGGACCCTTGGTCAGCTGCTCGAGATCACGAAGGCGGGCACTGATGGCGTCCGCGGAGGTCAGGGCTGAACGGGACAAGTACTCTCCTTCAGCTGCTGCGAAACGTGGGAGGCAGTGGAAACTGCCCCGTACAAGGTTAACGCAGGGGGGCCACACAGGCTGCCGCAACCATTCCGTAACCTACCCCCCGGTACGATTTCAATCGCGTATCAACCTCTCAACGGCGCGCTTCGCGTGCTGCCAGCACGCGGCCGGCACCAATACAGTCGGTACATCGACGCAGCCACGCAGCGTCCACCACGTAATGCCGCTCCGGGGGGAACAATGCACTTCGATTTCACCGCGCTTGATTCAGCTACGTACGTTTTCATTGGAACGCTGCTCATCGCCGCACTCTTGGTGGCCTTCGTTGCAGCAGCCGCATTCGCGGCGATCATTCTCATCGGCGCCATGAGCACGGCCTGGTACGTCGTCAAAGGGGTGCTCGTCACGCTGGTCCACGGCATCAACTTTGGCTGGGATCGGTTGGTCCATCACGCCGGGCAAGTTGAAATCCCGGGTGATTTCCAAGCGCAGATTGCCCCTAGTACGGGTAGCTACTCGCGGGTAGCATTGAAGGACAGCTGAAGGGTTCCCACCCACGGCGGACCCTGGCTCCATCCGGCACCACCGGCCAGAGGAGTGAGACCATGACGTCCGCCACAGACAGCAGCCAGACTGCCACCAGCGTCAATGCCACCGCAGAAGAAGCACGCGCTGTAGCTGAAGCGGCCCGCGAAACCGAGTGGAACAGGCCCAGCTTCGCAAAGGGCCTCTACTTGGGCAGCTTCGACCTCAGCCTTATCCACCCGTGGCCACAGGCAAACCCGGCAGACGTCCAGCGCGGCGAAGCGTTTATGGCCAAGCTGGTGGCGTTCGCAAAAACCATGTCCGGCCGCACCATCGAACGCGACGCCAAGATCCCGGACGAGTACCTGGCCGGACTCGCTGAGCTTGGCGTATTTGGCATGAAGATCCCCCGCGAATACGGCGGCTTGGGGTTGTCCTTGGTGTACTACGGCCGGGCACTGGCTCTTCTGGGCTCCGTCCATCCAAGCTTGGGTGCACTTATCTCCGCGCATCAATCCATCGGCGTGCCGGAGCCGGTCAAAGAGTTCGGAACACCGGAGCAGAAGCAGCAATACCTGCCACGTTGCGCCTCGGGTGCCATCACCGCCTTCCTCCTGACCGAGCCCGACGTCGGCAGTGACCCCGCCCGTATGGGCGCCACTGCCGTCCTTTCCGACGACGGCGGATCCTACCTTTTGGACGGCGTGAAGCTTTGGACCACCAACGGTGTGATCGCCGAGCTCGTGGTGGTCATGGCGAGGGTCCCTGCCCATGGCGATCCTGATGGCACCGAGCATAAGGGGGGAATCACGGCGTTCGTGGTGGACATGGACTCTCCCGGTATTACAGTGGAAAACCGAAACGCCTTCATGGGCCTGCGCGGGATTGAGAACGGCGTCACCCGCTTCCACCAGGTCACGGTTCCTGCCGCCAACCGGCTGGGCCGCGAGGGGCAGGGCCTCAAAATCGCCCTCACCACACTCAACACCGGCCGTCTCTCCATCCCGGGACTCTGCGTAGCAGCCGGGAAGTGGAGCCTCAAGATCGCGCGGGAGTGGTCGAATGCGAGGACCCAGTGGGGCCGGCCGATCGGCCATCACGAGGCAGTGGGCAAGAAGATCGCATTCATAGCAGCCACCACCTTCGCGTTGGAGGCGGTGTTCGAATTGTCGGCGGAAATGGCGGACGCCGGCGTCAAGGACATCCGGATCGAAGCTGCCTTAGCCAAACTCTGGTCCACCGAGCTCAGCTGCCGCATCGCCGACGAACTCGTGCAGATCCGTGGTGGTCGGGGCTTTGAAACCGCTGACTCCCTCCAGGCGCGGGGCGAAAGAGCCGTCCCTGCCGAGCAACTGCTCCGGGACCTCAGGATCAACCGGATTTTTGAGGGCTCCAGCGAAATCATGAAACTCCTCATCGCCCGCGAAGCGGTGGACGCCCACCTTGCCGCTGCGGGCGACCTCGCCTCTGCCGATGCGAGCCTCCAGGATAAGGCGAGGGCCGCCGTCGGAGCCTCTGGTTTTTATGCGAAGTGGTTGCCGAAACTTGTGGCAGGGGCCGGGATGGACCCGCGCTCTTACGCCGAATTCGGTCGGCTCGGGAAGCAATTGCGGTTCGTGGAGCGGTCATCCCGGCGGCTGGCGCGGCAGACGTTCTATGGCATGGGTCGCTGGCAAGCCAAGCTCGAATACAAACAAGCATTCCTTGGCAGGATCGTGGATATCGGAGCCGAGCTTTTTGCCATGGCGGCCTGCTGTTCACGGGCGGAGATGCTGCTCCGCACCCATCCCGAACAAGGCGCGGCCGCCTTCGAGTTGGCCGAAGCGTTCTGTGAACAGGCCCGCGTGCGAGTGGACGAATACTTCGACCAACTGTGGCGCAATACCGACGACGGCGACCACGACCTGTCGCGCAAAGTCCTCAACGGCGACTACGAGTGGCTGGAGGCTGGGGTCCTGGACCCCTCTGAAGGCACCGGACCATGGATTGCGGACGCTGTCGCCGGGGCTTCCACCAAGGAGAACTTGCACCGCAAGTACCGCTAGATCGGAAGTACCGCTAGATCGAGGCGACTTCATCGGCCACGTAATACCAGCGCTTACCTTCCCTGACGAACCTGCTGGACTCACGTTGCACGCCACGCTCGACCCCGGATCGATAGTGCGCAGCAAACTCCACCACGCCCTCAGTGTCCAACGGGCCGCCTTTGGAAACCGAGAGGATGTCCAGCCTGCGCCACTGCACGTCCGGGTCCAACTCCACGGAACGCGGGCGGGTGGAGGAATGCCACGTCCGCAAGAGGTAGTCCGCATCAAGGACCGCAAAGGCTGAATATCTGGAGCGCATCAGTTGCTCGGCCGTTGGAGCATCAGCTTCGCCGCGGTGGAAACGGGCACAGCAATCGGCGTACTGATCGCCGGACAGGCAGGGGCATGCGCCGCCGCGAAGCAGGGCATGTTCGGGGGCAACGTCACGGGGCATGAAAGCTCGCAATCCGGGGCTGTAAATGAGAGCTGGGCAACATATTTTCCCATGCCAGATAACAGCTTTGAAACAACCCGGCTGGAGGGCCCGGCGGCGCGTGTTTCCGTCGGTACTGGACCTTAGGCTAGGTATGCAAGATAGGTGGGCAATGCGCGCATCACAAAACGACAGCCAGGGGAGGCTACGTGGATGATCCGACAACACTCGCCATCAATCTGACCTACTTCGGGACTTTGGGGCTTGCGGTCCTCATGTTCCTAGGACTCGTGTTCGTGGTCATCATCACGTTGGTTGTCGCCGGAATCGGGCGGCTGCTCGCCGTCGCGCTGATGGCGTTAATCGGAATCTTCCCCAAGAAGGCCAACACACCCATCGTCCATTTGCCGCCCCTTCCGGAACGCAGGCCCGGGGAGGCGATTGCCGACGTCGTCGAGCCCGCAGCGCCCGTGACTGCAACCCCGGCGGTTGAAAGCCCAACGGGTGGAAGCCCGACGTCGGGCGGTGCTGCCGCTGCAGCGCCCAAGCGCGACCTTTGGGGCGCTGCTCGACGACGACTGGTCGGCGCATCGGCCCCGGCCAAGGAGACCCCTGCCCTCGCCAAAGACTGGGCCGACGCCGTTGCCGAAGCCAAGGAAAGGGAAGCCGCCCGGGCCAAGGCCGGTCAACCGCCCGCGATCAAGGTAACTGTTCGCGAGGTGGAGGACCCCACTCCGCCGTCGACCAGCGGGAAAACCCCCACCCCCGTGGCTCCGGATGTCCCGCCGTCGCTACCCGGGAACGGTGGGCCAAAAACCGGCCCTACACCGCGGAAAGGGAAGTCGTCCAGCGCGATCCGGAAAGGCTCACTGAGCGGCGCCAGCCGTAACTCGTAGCCCTAGGCTGCCAACTGCCGGAAAGCAGCGCCGTGGTAGATCAATGGTTTCGAGTTGAGGTTGACCGTGCTGGCCTTGACTTCCAACACGACGATCGAATGATCCCCGGCCGCGGTTTCGGAAACAATTTCGCACTCGAACCCCAGTACTGCCCCGTCGATCAGGACCGCCCCCGAGTCACTCACGCTGGTATCCAGGCCTGCGAACCGATCGCCCGTTTTCGAAGCCAGTTGCAAGCAAGCCGCTTCCTGGCCCTCGGCCAGGACCGAGACCCCGAGTCGTTGTGCAAGACGCAGCTTGGGCCACGTTGTGGAGGAGTTCTGGACGGCGAACATGACCAGAGGCGGGTCCAGGGACACCCCCACGGTGAAGGACGAGGCCACTAAGCCCTCGGGTGTGAAGTCAACCATGGCGCTGAATGCGGCAACCCCCGATGGGAACTGTGCGAAGGCAGCCTTGATGGCCGCTGTTTCCTCAACCGTTGTCTGTCTCATTCCGCGGTGCCTTTCGTCCGATACGTGCGTTTCCTTCCCATGATTCACGGGGCTGGGAAGAGCGCAACGTTTGTTGATTCGAAAGACATTTGCGTTTCGCCATGTCAAGAAATTGTGCGAACCGGTACGCGTTCCATTACTTCGAAAGACGAAAAACGAAGAAGTTCTACCACGTGCATTTATGCCCCGAGCGCCCATGTGTAGCCTCGAGTAATCCACCAGCACAGTCCCTCCACAGGAAGCCTCCATGAGCCTCAACGAGCTACGTACGCTGGGACGCACTGGCGCCCTGATCAGTCCCCTCACTCTGGGCACCCTGAATTTCGGTAGTGGTGCCGCGCCCACTGGTCCCGCCGAGAGTGTCCGGATCATCTCGGCCGCGCTGGACGCCGGGATCACCAGTATCGACACCGCGGACATCTACTCACAGGGCGAGGCTGAAACGGTGGTTGGCCAAGCCATTCATGGCCGGCGCGATGATGTCTTCCTGGCTACGAAGTTCCACGGTCAAATGGGTTCAAACCCAGCGCATGGAGGCAACTCGCGACGCTGGATAGTCCGGGCCGTGGAGGACAGCCTGCGACGGTTGAAGACGGACAGGATCGACCTCTACCAGGCCCATCGCCCCGACTACACCACCGATCTGTTGGAAACCATCACTGCCCTCAACGACCTCATTCGCCAAGGCAAGATCCTGTACTACGGAACATCGGTGTTCAGTCCCGCGCAACTGGTTGAAGCCCAGTGGATCGCGAACACCAACCACCTGGTTCCTCCCGCCGTGGACCAAGTCCCCTACTCGCTCCTGGTCCGCGCCAACGAGCGCGACGTCTTCCCCATCACGCAGCAGTACGGCGTCGGGGTTTTGAGCTACGGGCCGCTCGACGGCGGCTGGCTGGCCGGCGCCTACCGGGTTGGGTCCGGGCAGCCGGACAGCTCGCGGTTCTCCGCAGTTCCCGGACGCTTCGACGTGCAAGCACCTTTCAACCAAGGCAAACTGCACGCGGCCGATGCCCTGGCACAACTTGCTGCCCGCCACGGATTGACGCTCATCCAACTCGCGGTCGGCTTTGCCTTGAACCACCCTGCCGTCACGAGCGTGGTGATCGGGCCACGCACCGAGGAGCACCTGACCGATTACCTGAAAGCCGCAGATGTGGTGCTCAGCGAGTCGATTCTCGATGAAATCGACGAGATCGTGGTCCCCGCCGTCAATTTCCTCGAACGCGATGCAGGCATGGTCGCACCGCACCTCGAGTACCCGGAATTACGACGCCGGTAGTCCTGTTCCGTTGCGAGGCCCGGTTTACCCCCTACTCGCCCCTCGTAGCCTGCAAAGCAGGCCTCGCAAACAGGTATTGACGGTGTTCTGTTCGCGGCGTGATGCTTGACCTAAGTGCTGCGGCACGCCGCAGCGTTGGTTTCCAGTAGAACGCCGCGGGCCCATGACCAAGCACCACGTCAAGCAAAGTCCTGCCAGGGCTGTGACTGCCGGACAGCCGACCCAAGGTCCGCTAACCCCTGAAGAGCTGCAACTTTCCGGGCGAAATCACTCCATGCCCTTTGAAGCTCTGCACGACGACATCACGCCCGTCGGGCTCCACTACCTGCTGATCCACTTCGACATCCCGCATCTTGCGGCTGACTCCTGGCGATTGCGTTTGAGCGGTTCTTTTGAACGCAGCCTTGAATTGAGCCTGGAAGACATCAAAGCCAGGCCGCCCGTCACCATGCCGGTCACCATGGAGTGCGCCGGTAATGGGCGGTCGCTCCTTAAGCCACGGCCGCTAAGCCAGCCGTGGGGCCTCGGAGCCGTGGGCACCGCGGAGTGGACCGGAACGCCCTTGGCACCGTTGCTGGACGAGGCAGGCCTGGCCGATGACGCCGTCGAGCTTGTCTTCACCGGCGCGGACAGCGGCATTCAAGGTGGCGTGGAAGAACCGTACGCCCGCAGCCTGACCATCGACGAAGCGATGCATCCCGATGTCATGCTGGTCTACGCGATGAACGGCGAACCTCTGCCCCTCCAGCACGGCTACCCGCTGCGGCTGCTGGTTCCAGGCTGGTACGGCATGGCGAGCGTGAAGTGGCTGACGTCCGTTGAAGCCGTGACCACCAGATTCCTGGGGTACCAGCAGGCGGTGGCGTATCACTACCTGCAGGGTCCCGACGGGCCCGGATTGCCCGTGACACACATCCGCGTCCGCTCACTGATGGTGCCGCCCGGGATACCGGACTTCTACACGCGGCGACGCGTTGTTGATGCCGGTCCCGTGATGTTGCATGGCCGGACTTGGTCGGGACACGGGGAAGTTGAGCGGCTGGAAGTAGGGATCGACGGCGAGTGGATGCCTGCGCATTTGGAACTGCCATTGGGTGACTACGCGTGGCGGCGATGGTCCATGGTGTGGGTCGCGAGCCCGGGCGAGCATGTACTGCAGTGCCGGGCGATGGATACGTCCGGCGCCCGGCAACCCGTGGAGCAGGTGTGGAACTACCAGGGCATGGGAA
Organism: Arthrobacter sp. efr-133-TYG-104; assembly: GCF_030208915.1. NCBI lineage: Bacteria > Bacillati > Actinomycetota > Actinomycetes > Micrococcales > Micrococcaceae > Arthrobacter > Arthrobacter sp. efr-133-TYG-104. Next base: position 119,624 of record NZ_JARVTA010000004.1, on the reverse strand, counting down.
ACAACATGGCGCAGCGGGTTGAGGTGACGGTGCGGTAGGGCCGTTCTGGCGGCTGTGGTTCGTGGTTTCGCCGCGTTAGACTCGTTCAAATCATGAGTATCCCCTCTTCATCCCCGGCGAACGTCCGCGTTGATGCTTGGTTGTGGGCAATCCGCGCCTACAAAACACGATCAGCGGCCACTGCAGCCTGCCGGGCCGGGCACATCCGCATTAATGGAAATCCTGTGAAGGCGTCGCAAAGCGTGATTATTGGCGACACCGTTCGTGTCCGGGAATCCGGGTGGGAGCGGATCCTCGAGGTACGGAGGTTGATCGCCAAGCGCGTTGGAGCCGAGGCGGCATCGCACTGCTTCACCGATCACACTCCCCCGCGCCCCGTTGCACCCAAGCTCGGTCTGCCCCAGCGGGACCGTGGTGCCGGGCGCCCCACCAAGAAGGACCGCCGGGATATGGAGAAGTTGCGGGGGTAGTTCTTCCCGCTTTCCCGACGTGCCTTGCGATTCTGCTGGATCATCGGGCCAGCATCCGGCCCTAACCGCGGAATCCCGCGGATCTCGTTGCCAGCGTCCACGGATGATCGAGCAGACTCTTTTGTATTAGGCCAGCCCACACCTAAGGGGTTGTCCACAGGCGGCAATTTTCTGACATGAAACCTTCCCAACCCAGGCCTAGACTGACCGCCAGACCGTCAAACAGCTGTTGGGGAGCTCGTTATGTTTCGCGTTTCACTTGCTACTTTCCCGTCTCCGCGTGCCCGGACTCTTGCTTTCGGCCTCGCCCTTGCGCTGCTGCTGGGTGGTTGCCAAGGCGGCGGCCCACCTTCCACATCAAGCCCGACGACGGAGTCGCCCACCTCATCGGGGTTAGCTTCTCCTGCCTCTGCTGGCCCTTCGACGGCTGCGGCGTACAAGCCGGCGGACGCGAAGGGCAAGGCGCGGAATGTGCCCGTTCCCGTGATGCCGGAGCTGGCGAAGGAGAACTCAAAGGCGGGGCTGGAGGCGTTCATCCGGTACTGGTACGCGCAACTCAGTTATGTGGACGAAACGGGCGACCCGTCTTCTTGGTCTTCTCTGATCTCACCGGATTGTCAGCTCTGCCTGACCCTCCAAAAGGCCGGTCGGGACGCCTACACAGACGGACGCTGGCTGGTCGGTGGCAAGATCACCGTCCCCGCGGTCGAAACTAACTGGACAGATCAGAGCGTGAAGACAGCCAAGGTACAAATCGTCCAAGATCAAATTGACTACTACAACGCCAACGGAAGCACCGGGCGTCAGCGCTCGGAAGCGTCAAATGATGCGTTTGCCTTCTTCGCCAAATTTGCTGCCAACGGATGGATCGTGGTGGACCTTGGCGTCATTGCGTAGGTCCACCACCTCGCAGGTCCGTCTTCTGGCCTGCGCTGTTGCAGGCTGTCTGGTGACGCTATTGGCCTTCTCGGTCCCTGCCACGGCTTCCGACAGTACATGGGCATCAAACAACGCCGGCGACGAGGGGATTGATATTGGGGCCCGGTTTACCTTTGATCCACAGACAGGGCAGTTGACTCCCAAACCTACCGGAGGCGCCCAAGGCACGGAGGACCCGAATCAGTACATGGCCGATGTCCACTGCCGCACCGACAGCCCCGACACCAGAGACCCCGGCTGCAACACCCTCGACTGCCCCGCCAAAACACCCGGCGGCCAAGAAGGCACCCCCGTCATCTGGAAACAAGCACCCAAAGCCTTCACCAACCCCGGCTGGACCGACTGGATCCCCATCACCGGACCCACGTGCCTCTACGACCCCCAACCAGAAAACGTCCTGGCCAACATCGCAGCCCGCATCCTCACCGACTTCCGACAACTACCCGTCAACCCCGGAACACTCCAAACCCAGCCCGCCCCCAACACCCTCAAAGGCGGACCCACCAACTTCTACACCACCACCGGCGAACAGACCTTCAACCTCACCATCCTCGGCCAGAACGTCCACCTCACCGCCACCCCCACCAGCTACACCTACACCTACGGCGACGGGACCACCCTCGGCCCAACCCCCTCTCCCGGCCAGCCCCTCCCCCAAACCCAATGGCTCACCACCAACACCCGCACCAGCCACACCTACACCCAAACCGGCAACTACCAAACCACCCTCACCACCACCTTCACCGGAACCTACACCGTCAACAACGGGCCCCCACTACCCATCAACGGAACCCTCGACATCACCACACCACCCACCACCATCCACGTCTGGAAAACCCAAAAAACACTCGTCGCCGACACCTGCCAACAAAACCCCAACTCCTGGGGCTGCCCCGGAGCAACCCGGTAGCCACGCCGCAACTGCCAGCGATTGGTGCAGGGCACGTGATGCTGTCGTGCCCAAAACCAAACTCAAACCCATCAGATCGAAGACCCCAAATGCCGCTTGCATGGGTGTTTCAGGGATATCCACAGGTCTTCGAATCCCACTTCGGCCATTTCCCCTCACCGATCTAGGCTGATCGACACAACACACAAACCAGCTAGGAGTACCGAATGATTCGAGACCTTCACGCCTGCAAAAAGACAGTTACGCGTCTAGGTACGGTGGCGATGGCTGTGTCCAGCTTGCTTCTCGTATCTGGTTGCCAGTGCGGCGAAGACCGTTCCACTTCCACAAGTCCCGCACCGCTGTCGAAACAGGTGTCGTCGCCCGCTTCGGCACAGGGCACCATCATCTCCGCCGACGGTTTGTATCAACTCATGCCAGACTTCCATTGCCGTGATGATGGCCCGGATTCCGAAGACAACAGATGCCTGACGTTGGAGTGCCCTGCTACCGCTGACAGCAAGGCAGAAGGGAGACCTGTCATCTGGAAGAAGGCGTTACGAACAGTCGTCAGCCCCGGATGGCAGGACTGGGTTCCGGTAAGCGGTCCAACGTGCTTCTACGATCCCCACGCCTGATCAGCGGTGCAAGCAGCGGCTGGCCCAGGAACTGGGAGACCGTGGCGGACTCCCAGCAACGTCACTGCCCGGGAAGCGACTCCCGGTGCCGGATCCTCGAATCGCCAAACTCTATGGCGACAGGCGCAAGCTCCGTAGCGCCTTGCTGTCGGGACTGAGCCTTGCCTACGGCAATGTGGGGCAGCCAACGCGGGGACCTGTAGCCCAGGGCATGAGAAGACAGGATGAAGTCGTCAATGTTGTCGAGCCCAAGGTCGTCCAACAGCACGTGAAGTCCTTGGACAAGGAGTGCTTGGTAGTCATGAACTTCCTGTGGAACGTCCACTTCGAGGCCCATAAGACGTCCGCCGCCCAAAGGAACCAGCCTGTCAGACTTGCCTAGGAATCCCTCCAGGACCGGCAATTCGGTCAGCCAGCTCACAATTTCCGGAAGTACCTTCTCCGCCGTCGAGAGCCCTTTGGTCCAAGCCTCAATGTCTGCCAACAATTGGTCCAGGATGCCGACGTGCAGCAGTGTCATGTGCAGTCCCTGCGGCTTGCGGAGTGAGACGACGAAGCGGCTGAGTCCCTCGTAGTCGGCAAGTCCGGCGCCAATTCGAAGTACCGGAACCTCAACTGTGACGCGAGGTCCCTCCGGTTTGCCGCTGGTGCGATCGCTGGCCGTCATGAACCACATTATGCGCCGGATGCAAAGCGAGCGGCAGGCCGACGACGGAACGAACTGCCGCCGTCGGGGAGCTACTTCCTAGAACGGGCCTGGACGAGGTTGGCGAACGGAAGCCTCCCGAAGGTGGCAATAAAGTCAGCGTGGTAGGCGGCTTCGGCCGCGTTCACCTCGTGCGCGGGGAGTTCCTTCCATGCAATCACCAAGTCCAGGGCATCGCGCAGTTGCCAAATGAGCCGCGCATCCCAAACGACCGTCGGACGTCCACGCCCGTAGTCCATGAGCTCCTGGATCTGCTGACGGAGTCCTCGGTTGCCTTGACTGCCGGCGCTGGCTTTGCCCAAGTACAGCACCGAAGCTTCCGGGAGCCACTCGGCTTCCAGCACTTCCCGCTTGAGGGAAGGGTCCTTTTTCTTGAACGTCCCGGCAGTGCTCCTACTAAGGAATGCGGGCTCGAAATCTGCTGGGCGGAGCACCGCGAAGATGCCGGGTCCATGGGGAATCCGCATGGAGTCGAGTTCATCGAGCGGCCTGAACCCGGTGAAGCCATCCGCGGTGAGCGACTTTTTGGTGAAGAGCATGGTCCATTGTGTCAAGCAAATTTCGCAATATCTCCGCACCGCCGGGGAAAGCCGCGGGAGCGGCGTTGTGGCTTGGTGTTTTTTAGCTGCTGTGCCGCACCGACATAAAACAGTTCGCAGGACAGACGAAAGTGGCCGTACGGCGCCAGGAGGTTTACCAATGCGGACAGTACGAGAGGCCGGACCCCTTGTGCGTGAGCTTCGCGATGAGCGCGGATGGTCACAGGCGGAACTGGGCCGCCGAGCCAACGTGTCGCGAACCTTCGTGATCGACCTGGAATCCGGCAAAGCCACCGTTGAGACATCTAAATTCATGGACGTGTTTCAAGCCTTGGGCTTCGAGCTGGCCATACGAAACACCGAGACAGGCAATGTCCGATGGTAAGTACGCGTGCACTCGACGTGTTCATGGACGGGAAACTGTGCGGCCGCGTCGAGCAAACCCAGTCCGGAAATCTGACGTTTCGCTATACACCTGATTACCAGACAAGCCCCGATGCGACCCCACTGTCGCTATCCATGCCGCTCGCGGCGACGGCACACAAAAAGCGAGCTGTCCTGCCCTTTCTGCAAGGCCTACTGCCGGACGGCGATCGGTCATCGATCTCGCCATGAACGTGAAGGGCGAATACCGCCTGCAGCGAATCAGCAGGCAGATGCTGGTCAGTACGGGTCTTCAGCTTGGCGTCACGGCAGACCTCGCGGAGGACATCGTGGGGAGCATCAGTGGGCACATGGTCGAGGCGTTTGATGCCGCCAATGACGAACTGCGGAGACGGATGGGTTCCCTGCCAAAAGTCGCCAATGATGTGGTGGCCAACGTACGAAAGCTGCCGCTGGTTCAGTCCACTCACAAGGAATAGGACGTAAACCGCCTCTCCACCATGGTTGACCAACGCAACCGAGCAGGCGATTGGAGAATGCCCGAACGCGCCGGTGTTCAGCGTTCCCCGTCCGTTGAGGGTCATGCGAGGGTGAGCTAAACCGTGCGCACCAAGTGAGCCTTCATCGGAGTCGTGATCCTGCGTGACACGAAACCAGAACAACGCGGCCTCACGGCAGAAAATGGGGCCGGAACAGAAGTGGAGAGGCACTAAACCGTGAAGCGGTTCTTTCAGCGTTGACAGTGCGTTGTGACCCGTGCCATATTCAAAGCGTGAACCTGTCAGACAGCCGGACAGCCGGACAGCCCGAGTCCCAGCGGGCCCAAACGTCGCACACCCCTATCTCCCGCATTTCCGCAGCCGAGGCGGTCTTCGCGGCCCTCCGGCGCGCCATTGAGGGCGGTCAATTCGACATTGGGACAAAATTGAGCTCCGAGGCAACCTTGGCTGGCCAGTACGGCGTGAGTCGCTCCGTTATCCGTGAGGCTTTGAGGTCCTGCAACACTCTAGGCCTCACCATGACCAAAACCGGCAAGGGCACCTTTATTGTGGCCAACAAAGTCGCAAACGATCTCACGTTGGGCCAATACAGTGCACGCGATCTCAACGAGGCACGGCCGCACATCGAGGTCCCCGCGGCCGGGTTGGCAGCTGTGCGCCGCACTGACGAAGAACTCGAGCACCTCAAGGAGATCGTCCAAGAGATGCTCCAGGAAACCGACCCGGAAGCGTGGGTGAACCTGGACGCAAGCTTCCACTCCGCCGTCGCCCGCGCAAGCGGAAACAGGGTGTTCGCCAGCGTCGTCTCGGACATCCGGGAAGCCTTGGCTCACCAGTCCGAAACCCTCAACCTCGTCGCGGATCGCCAGCACCGCTCGGACGACGAACACGTTGGAGTGCTCAACGCCATTGAAGCCGGCGACTCCGAGGGCGCTAGCCAAGCAATGGCCGACCACCTCCAAGCTGTCAGCATCGCGCTGGACACGATTCTCAGCAAATGACGCCCCAGCACATGACACACATAAAGGACACCATGCCCGCCGCAGAAACATCGGACAGCCCACCGGCGCAGAGAACGCCGCGACACGTCCCACTCGTCGAGGTAACCCGCGACGGTTTGGTGGAAAGCGTTCACTACGGATCATTGGCCGCCCTGGCCCATGATGGCACCCCGGTGATAGAAGCCGGCGAGCCGCAAGCTCCGATGTACCCGCGCTCCAGCCTCAAGCCGCTGCAGGCCGTGGCGCTCCTGAAAGCCGGGCTGGACCTACCCGAAAATCTCCTGGCCCTCACTGCCGCCAGCCACTCGGGCGCATCGATGCATCGTGAAGGCGCCCGGGAGATTCTGGGGCTGCACGGCCTGACGGAAGCGGCGCTCGGCAACAGCACCGACCTTCCTTACGGGGTAAAAGAGCGCGAAGAGTGGCTCCGTGCCGGCAATGGACCCACCCAGATCGCCCAGAACTGCTCCGGCAAGCATGCTTCCATGACGGCCGTATGCGTCATCAACGGATGGCCTGTGGAGGGGTACTTGCACCCTGAACACCCATTGCAGGTCCTGGTCCGGGACACCATCACCGATCTGACCGGCGAAGAAGCCGCGGCCGTAAGCACGGACGGTTGCGGCACTCCGTTGTTCGCCCATTCCTTGTTCGGCCTGGCGCGCGCCTACGGTCGCCTCGCCGCTGCCGATGCGGAAACCAACGAAGGCAAAGTAGCCCACGCCATGCGCCGCTACCCCGAAATGGTTGCCGGCGAGGGGCGCGACGTGACCGCACTCATGCGCGCCGTCCCAGGCTTGCTCGCCAAAGACGGCTTCGAAGGCCTTCAACTTGTCGGACTTCCGGATGGCACCGGGTTCGCAGTTAAGATTTCCGACGGCGGCGACCGGGCCCGCATGCCCATCACCGTCGAGGTGCTCCGCAAGTTAGGCGTCGACGGCGGACGCTTGGACACGCTTCAGAGCCCACCCGTGTTGGGCGGCGGCCATCCGGTCGGCGAGCTCCGCGCGGCCCCTATTTTCAGCAAGAACTAATCCAAGGACAGCGATGACCACCGTTGATCAAGCGATCCCCCTCCGTTCCGAACACGACCTCCTAGGTGACCGCAACGTTCCCGCGGATGCCTACTGGGGTGTCCATACTCTCCGAGCCATCGAAAACTTCCCCATCACAGGGCAACCCCTATCCACCAACCGGCACCTCGTCCGAGGTTTGGCCGCGGTAAAGCTGGCAGCTGCCCGCACCAACCACGAGCTCGGCCTCCTCGACGCCGAACGAGCCGGAGCCATCGAGCAAGCTTGCCAGGACGTCATGGACGGCATGCTCCAGGACCAGTTCATGGTGGATGTGATCCAAGGCGGCGCGGGCACGAGTTCCAACATGAACGCCAACGAGGTTATTGCCAACCGCGCTTTGGAGATCCTGGGCTACCCCAAGGGCGAGTACTCCAGGCTCCACCCGAACGATCATGTCAACCTGAGCCAGTCCACCAATGACGTCTACCCGACGGCGGTGAACCTCGCCACGATCTTCTCGGTCAAGGAGCTGCTCCTGGCCCTCGAAGAGTTGGAGCTGGCGTTCGCGGAAAAGGGCCGCGAGTTCCGAACCGTAGTGAAGATGGGCCGGACCCAATTGCAGGACGCTGTTCCGATGACGCTGGGCCAGGAGTTTGGCGGCTACGCCGTAACCATCGGCGAGGACCGGGCCCGGCTGGATGAGTCAAACATGCTCATCCACGAAATAAACCTTGGCGCCACAGCCATCGGAACGGGCTTGAACGCCCCTGCCGGCTACGCGGAAGCCGCCTGCCGCCACTTGGCTGAGATCACCGGCCTTCCCCTCCTTACCGCGGTGGACCTGATCGAGGCCACCCAGGACGTTGGTGCCTTTGTACACCTGTCCGGCGTGCTGAAGCGCGTCGCGGTGAAGCTGTCCAAGATTTGCAACGACCTCCGCCTGCTCTCCTCCGGACCCCGCGCGGGACTGGGCGAGATCAACCTTCCGGCAGTGCAGTCAGGTTCGTCGATCATGCCCGGCAAGATCAACCCGGTGATCCCGGAAGTGGTCAGCCAAGTGGCCTACGAGGTCATCGGCAACGATGTCACCGTCACCATGGCCGCAGAGGCGGGACAGCTTCAGCTCAACGCCTTTGAACCAATCATTGTGCACAGCTTGCACAAGAGCATCTCCCATCTGGAAGCAGCCTGCCGCACCCTGACAGCACGCTGCGTCCGGGGCATCACCGCAAACACCGAACGGCTACGGCTTACCGTGGAGCAGTCGATCGGTCTCGTCACGGCATTGAACCCCCATATCGGCTATGCCTCCGCAACCGCCATAGCCCAAGAGGCGCTGGCAACCGGTAAGGGCGTAGCAGAGCTGGTCCTGGAGCATGGCCTGCTGACAGCTGGCCAGCTGGAGGATCTGCTCAGCCCTGAACGTCTGGCAAATCTGAGTAAACAGGCTGAACCCAGCCAATGATCCGGGAGCTCCAGCCAGCCCCAACGGCTTGAGCTATCCGTCCCTTCGATAAGCTACACCCCACGTGGCAGTGTCCAGTGAGCCCGGAACCCAGCCGGACGCGTCAGGACACCCAAATAGGACATCCCTAAGGATTCACATGAGCAACCCCATCACGGACCACACAGTCCCGCCGCAAGCGCACGCAACCGAGAAGGCACTCCACACGGAGGACTCCGGCTACCACAAAGACCTAAAACCCCGGCAGATCCAGATGATCGCGATCGGCGGTGCAATCGGTACCGGCCTGTTCCTCGGTGCCGGAGGCCGACTGAACGCTGCTGGCCCGTCCCTTGTCATCGCCTACGCCGTCTGTGGTTTCTTCGCCTTCCTGATTCTCCGTGCCCTCGGCGAACTGGTCCTCCACCGCCCGTCGTCGGGCTCGTTTGTCTCCTACGCCCGCGAGTTCTTCGGTGAGAAGGCCGCGTTTATCTCCGGTTGGTTCTACTGGATCAACTGGGCCACCACCACCATTGTGGACATCACGGCGGCGGCCCTTTATATGAACTTCTTCGGTAAATACGTGCCCTGGATGGGCGCCGTGCCGCAGTGGGCCTGGGCGCTCATTGCCTTGGTTGTGGTGCTGAGCCTGAACTTGGTTTCGGTCAAGGTCTTCGGCGAGATGGAATTCTGGTTCGCGCTGATCAAGGTCGCGGCCCTGGTTTCGTTCCTGCTGGTGGGCACCTACTTCGTCATCTTCGGCACCCCGGTCTCCGGCCAGCAAGTGGGCTTCAGCCTCCTCTCTGACCACGGCGGGATCTTCCCCAACGGCATTCTGCCGATGATCATCCTCATGCAAGGCGTGCTCTTCGCCTATGCTTCGATTGAGCTCGTAGGCACTGCGGCCGGTGAAACGCCCAACCCGGAGAAGATCATGCCCAAGGCCATCAACTCTGTGGTTTTCCGCATCGGCGTTTTCTATGTAGGTTCCGTCATCCTGCTCGCGTTGCTGCTCCCCTACACCTCGTACCAGAAGGGTGTCAGCCCGTTCGTGACGTTCTTTGGTTCCATCGGCATCCAGGGCGTGGATGTCATCATGAACCTCGTTGTCCTGACGGCCGCGTTGTCCTCATTGAATGCAGGCCTTTACTCCACCGGACGCATCCTCCGTTCCATGTCGGTTGCCGGGTCGGCACCAAAGTTCGCCCAGCGGATGAACAAGGCCGGTGTCCCGTACGGTGGCATCGCCATCACCGCAGGTGTCTCCTTGCTGGGCGTTCCGTTGAACTACTTGGTCCCGGCCGACGCTTTCGAAATCGTCCTGAATGTAGCGTCCGTAGGCATCATCGTCACGTGGGCCACGATCGTCCTGTGCCAGATGCAGCTCAAGCGGTGGTCCGAAAAGGGCTGGCTCAAGCGGCCGTCCTTCCGGATGTTCGGGGCTCCCTACACCGGTTACCTTGCCTTGCTGTTCCTGGTGGGCGTCTTGGTCATGGTCTTCATCGAATCTCCCCTCACCATGCTCGTCACGGCCATCGCCTGCGCCCTGATGATCGTTGGTTGGTTCATGTGCCGTAAGCAGATCCACGAGCTCGCCGCCACCCGCGACGGCTACACAGGCAGCGCCCCTGTCATTGCGAACCGCCCGCTTCCGGCAGGCGATAAGTAGCACCGGTACCAGCTACCGACTTACGACGGCGGCACCCGGGTTCCGTACTTTCGGAACCCGGGTGCCGCCGTCGTAAGTTAACGCGTCGCAGGGCAGACGTCCGATGACTCGTGCCTACTATTGGTCCATGGCTGTCACAGACGAAGCGATCAGCAAGATCAAGGACATGCTGATCCGCGGTGAGCTCAAGGCTGGCGACCGCCTTCCGCCGGAGAAAGAACTGAGCGAAAGGCTTGGCCTTTCCCGCAGTTCCCTACGCGAGGCGGTTAAAGCCCTTGAGCTGATCCGCGTGCTGGACGTCCGCCGCGGAGACGGCACGTACGTGACCAGCCTGAACGCAAGACTGCTCAACGAGGCAGTCGCCTTCGTGGTGGATCTGCACCAAGACCGCTCGATCCTTGAGCTCTTCGAAGTCCGTCGGATCCTGGAACCGGCCACTGCCCAGGTGGCGGCTGGAAAGATCGGCGACGATGAACTGGACGCCCTGCGCGGCACCCTGGAGGGCATCGACGAAAACACGGACGTCAAGGAACTGGTGGCCCACGATCTCACCTTCCATGGCATCATCACGGATGCGGCAGGAAATGAGTACCTCGGCGGCCTGCTCGAGGCTTTGTCCAGCAGCACGGCGCGGACCCGCATCTGGCGTGGATTGGTGCAGGAAAATGCCGTAGCGAAGATGTTGGACGAGCATCGCGCCATCGCGGACGCACTCCAACGGCGCGACGCTGACCTGGTGAGGGCCCTCATGACCGTGCACATCAGCGCAGCGGAGAAGTGGCTGCGGCAAACCTTTTGAGCCGGGCTTCCTCGAAGGAAAAGCGGCTAAACATCAGATCGGTAACCTGCGTTGGGTCACATTTCCGAAATCCTGGGGGATGCAGCGACACTGGAGTCCGGATGTCAGTCCCGATCGCACGGAGGAAGCCATGACCTTAAAATTCGCCAGGCTGGGTAGCGCCGGAAACGAACAACCCGTTGTCATTGCCCCGGACGCAGACGGTTCGGAGAAGTACTTCCGCCTCACGTCACTGACTCAGGACATCGACGGCGGCTTCCTGGCCTCGGACGGCATCGAACGCACCCGCGAAGCCCTCAATACGGGCAAACTTCCCGAGATCTCACCGGAGGGACTACGCGTTGGGGCTCCTGTTGCACGCCCCGGTGCCGTGGTGGCCATCGGACTGAATTACGCCGCACACGCTGCAGAATCGGGTGTCGCCGCGCCCGAAGCTCCCGTTGTGTTCCTCAAGCCAACCAACACCATCGCCGGTCCGTTCGACGCCGCGCCCATCCCGCCGTCGTCGGAAAAGTACGACTGGGAAGTGGAACTGGCCATTGTGATCGGGCGGGAAGCGTCGTACCTTTCTTCCGTTGCCGCGGCGGAGGAATGCATCGCTGGCTTTGCCGTTGCGAACGACCTCTCCGAGCGTGACTACCAGATCCCCGGGGCCGCCGGACAGTGGACCAAGGGCAAGTCGCTTCCCGGATCCACGCCCTTGGGCCCGTGGCTGGTACCGGCCTCGGACGTGGACCCGAACAACTTGCGCCTCCGGACCCTGGTCAATGGCGACGCGCGACAGGACTCGGTTACCTCGGACATGATCTTCGATCCGGCGACGATCATCCACCACGTCAGCCAGTACATGGTCCTGGAACCTGGCGACGTGGTCATCACGGGAACACCCGAGGGCGTCGCGATGTCCGGGCGCTTCCCGTTCATCCAGCCTGGTGACGTGGTGGAACTGGAAATCGAGGGCTTGGGACGTCAAAGCCAGCAGTACTTCCGGGCAGAAGTCTGCTGACATAGCAACTGCCGCGGCTCGAGAGAGCCCCTACTCGCTCACCAGTTCGTCAAGTTCCGGCAGCAAGTGCGGGTTGATCCGGCGCAGGATCGCCTCCACCTCCTCGCGGGGAACCGCGGTATAAAGCACGGGCCGGGCGTCGTCATGACGGGACACCGGGGGCTTGTCCGGCCACTTCTCAGCCAACGCTTGGACCCGTTCAGGCAGGGAGTTGTGCGCGTTGTCGGCAATTTTCACCAGTGTCGCGTCATGGTCCTTGGCTACGTCATGGATGAAGGCTGCGTAGTCATCGGGATCCTCGTGGAAGCGCTGGGTCACGCGTTCGATGATGTCCGCGGCCCGCTCTGAAACGCCCATATCCAGCAGGGCCTGCCTCGTGATGGGAGTATCTTCGGCGATGGCATGGAGGTATCCGGCGATCTGGATATCGTCATCGAAGTCGGCGAGCGCATCTCCGACGGCCAGGACGTGCTCGCGGTATGGACGCTTGAGCTTGTCCTTCTGACGGTTGTGAGCCACCTCGGCCAGGACCCGGGCGGTCTCGACGGTGAAGCGTGGTTCGGTCATGTATTGCCTCCGGTTTGATGACGTGCCTGGGGGATCGGCCCTCCCCTCAGGCTAGCCGGTCTTCGGGCTTCTAATCCTGTACGGCCCTGGCTGCGATCGCCACAGTGACTGCCCGAGGCAGGCGCTGGGCAAACCCAGCGGCCAAGCGGTTTGCCCAGCCGGACACCACGCTGCCGGGCGTACCGCTGCGGTCTAGGGCTTTGATCGCGGTTTCCACAACCTGCGATGGCATTTGCATACGGCCCACCGCGGCAGACTCGCTTCCGAGTACCTCGAAGAACTCGGTGCTCGTAGCTCCGGGGCAAAGGGCCAGCACACTGAGGCCCGAAGCCCTGGTTTCGTGCGCTACAGCCTCAGTGAAGCTCAGGACAAAAGCCTTGGTAGCGCCGTATACAGCCATGCCCGGGATGGGCTGGAACGCTGCGGTGCTCGCAACATTGACCAGCGCGCCCTTTGCTGATGACAGCATGCTTGGAAGGAAAGCGCGGGTGATGTCCACCAAGGCGGCGACGTTCAGTGATATCTCGGATGCAATCGCGTCAGGGTCCTCCTCCGCGAAAGGGGACCGGGTGCCGAAACCTGCGTTGTTGATCAAGGTATCCACGGTGATTCCCCGGCTGCCGAGGTCTGCAGCCAACTCCCGCCCCGCGCCAGGACGGGCTAAGTCCATGGGCAGTACTGTCACGGTCACCCCGTGCTGGGAACGGAGTTCCTCCGCCAGCTCTTCGAGGCGGTCAGCGCGCCGCGCTACCAGCACGAGGTTTGCGCCACGGGCAGCGAAACGCTCGGCGAACTCGGCGCCGAGGCCGGAGCTCGCTCCGGTGATGAGTGCCGTGGTGCCACGGTAAGTCATGGTCATGGTGTGTCCGATTATGGAGAGGGGGCTGGAAGGTGCATCAAAGCAATGTAGTCGCTGACAACATGGTAGGCACCGACTACTTTGTTGTCAATGCCAACATTGCTTTAGGCTTGATACATGACCGACCAGCCCTACCACCACGGCAAGCTGCGCGAGGCACTCCTTGAGCGAGCCATGGAAACCATCGAAGAAGCCGGACTGGAGGGGCTATCCCTCCGGCAGTTGGCGCGGGACATGAGCGTTAGCCATGGTGCCCCGGCAAAGCACTTCCGGGATAAGCAAACATTGATCGACGCCATGGCGCTGGCCGGATTTCGCTCCATGAATCACCTGTTATCTGAAGCATCTACCTCAGGCGAGGATCTGCGAGATCGCTTCCTCAGCGTCGCGAAGGTTTACGTGGACTACGCGGTGGCCCATCCGGCCCTCGTCAACGTCATGTATTCCACCAAGCACCATCCCGGTTCCAGCACCGAGCTTCGCACCACCGGGGAGCAGAGTATCGAGATGGCCCGAGCCCTCATCGCCGAGGCCCAAGAGGCAGGGGCGTTAGCTCCGGGAGATCCCGATACCCTGGCGAAGGTCTGTTTCGTGAGCCTGCACGGCGCCGCCCTCCTGGCGGCCGGTAAGCATCTTGACGGGATGGACGTGTCGGACATCGTCCGAGCCACCACGGACACTTTATGGTCCGGCATGGCCGCGGGGGTTACAGCAGCCCAGCTTGGCTGATTTCGGGTCGGGGGCTCGCTGACACAGCCGGCCAGCAACTCAGCTGACCGGCGTTTTCCATACCCATGCTTGCTGAGGCAACAGATCCGGCGTGAACTCCCCTAGTGCTGATGGCAGCGGGCCCGGTGGCAACCCCAACGACTCCAGGATCAGGTCCCGCACACGCTCTGCGGAAAGTCCGACGGCGGCAAGATCCGCCAGCGTCACCGCGCCGTCCCGCTTCGCCAGCCTCGCGCCGTCGTGGTTGACCACCAAGGGAACATGGGCAAATTCCGGGATGGGTAGGCCGAGCAGGTTCGCCAGGTACGCCTGCCGGGGTGTGGACGGAAGAAGATCCTCGCCGCGCACCACCTGGTCGATCCCTTGTGCGGCGTCGTCCACAACAACGGCGAGATTGTAGGCCGTCACCCCGTCATTCCGACGCAGCACGAAGTCGTCCACCACGCCGACGTAGCGGCCCTGCAACCTGTCCTCAACAGCCCACTCTGTGACGTCGGAACGTAAGCGGATGGAGGCCGGACGCGAGGCTCGCCTGATCTCACGTTCGGCCTTGGTTAGCCGCCGACACGTCCCCGGATAGGCCCCCAGGGGTGCGTGCGGGGCGGACGGCGCTTCCTGGATTTCCTTGCGGGTGCAAAAGCACTCGTACGTGCGGCCATCGGCCGCAAGGTGCGCAATGGCGTCTTGGTATAAAGCGGTTCTTTCCGTTTGGCGGACGACGGCGGCGTCCCAACTAACGCCCACGGCCTGGAGATCACGTAGCTGCCCGGCCTCGGCCCCGGAGCGCGCCCGATCCAGGTCCTCAACACGGACGAGGAAGTTCCGGCCAGTGGACTTGGCGAAGAGCCAAGCCAACATCGCCGTGCGCAGGTTCCCCACATGGAGTTCCCCGGAAGGGCTCGGGGCAAATCGGCCTGCGGAAGTCATGAACCTAGCCTATGTGGCCTCAGTTGCAAGATCGGAGCTGCGGCCCGGATGGCAGGGGAGGTTGGCAGGCCCGGATGGCAGGGACCGGAAAACACAAGAGCCCCTCAGCGACCGCAACGATCCGGTGGCTCAGGGGCTCTTGAGGTGTCCGCCCCACGACGGGCGAGATGCAGAATGACGATGCTGTGAACAAGAGTCAATCAGCGGCGGTCTCCTTGCGGGAATCCGTACAGGTTTGCGGGTGGTGTGCCACGTCCCTGCTGCCTGCAGGATCCGGCGGTAGCCTTGCCCTGCTTCGTTGCCACTATTTCAGCAGGAGACATACAGTTGGCGCAACGGGCTGGCATATTATTGGTCAATCTGACCATCCCAAGAACATCCAGCAGACAGGAAGTGGTCACTTTGCAGGAACTCGACTCCACGGACCGCCGTATTCTCGCGGCATTGGACGAGGACCCACGGGTACCGATCATGGTCCTGGCGCAGAAACTGCACTTGGCTCGGGGCACGGTCCAATCACGACTGGAGCGCATGGCGGGATCGGGAGCTCTTCGGTTGAACAGCAGCCGCGTACTACCCTCGGCGCTGGGCCGCGGAGTTGCTGCAGCGGTCAGCGCCGAACTCGACCAGAGCCACCTGGACGAGGCCATCGCGGCCCTCCGCAAGATACCGGAAGTGCTCGAATGCCACGCGCCTGCCGGGGACACCGACCTCATCATCAGGGTGGTTGCCAAGAGCCCTGATGATCTCTACCGCGTCTCGGAAGAGATCCGGTTATGCCCCGGGATCGTACGCACTTCCACCAGCATGTTCCTCAGGGAAGTGATTCCCTACCGAACCACCGGCCTGCTTGGGGAATAGCCTCCCCTAGACCGGGGGGCCGATGTTGGTCTTGAGATTCTTCATCACCAACGTTGAAGTAAGGCGCTCGACGGCGGGTAGAGCCGCGAGCTCGTCGTCGTAAAACCGCTGGTATGCGGGAAGGTCCGCAGCAATCACCTTCAGCAGGTAATCCGGCGAACCGAACAACCTCTGCGCTTCCACGATGTTGGGACTTGCGGTCACTCGAGCTTCGAAAGCGGCCATGGTTCCCCGGTCCACCTGCCGGAGGGTGACGAAGACTATCGCTTCGAAGCCCAGGCCCACGGCAGCGGGATCAATCTCCGCGCGGTAGCCCCGGATCACCCCCGAGGACTCGAGGTCCCGGAGCCTGCGATGGCAGGGCGCCACCGTCAAACCCACCTTCGAGGCCAGTGCCGTAGCGGTCATTCGGCCGTCTTCTTTAAGGTGACGCAAAATACTTTTATCAATACCGTCAATCACGCAATAATCTTACTCATGCGGCCGGTAATTGGGCTAAATCAGTGAACACTTATCGGGCTCTTTCTTCTAGAGTTTTGCTACCAACTACTCTTGGAGAGATCGTGAACCCGCAGTTGTTCCTCGCCTTCATGCTGGTGGCGGTCACCCTGGCCTGCACACCCGGCGTCGACTGGGCCTATTCCATTTCGGCCGGGCTCCGCCAGCGGAGTTTTGTTCCTGCGGTCGCGGGCCTTTGCAGCGGGTACCTCATCCACACGCTGCTCATGGCTGCAGGGCTGGCCGCGTTGCTCGCCGGGGTTCCCGGGCTCCTCGGTTGGCTGACCATAGCCGGAGCGGCCTACTTGCTGTGGCTTGGCTTCACCACCGTGCGCGGCTGGCGGGGTGCCACCTTCAGTGCAGAAGCCGGCGTCGTGCAGTCCCACAACCACGTCCGCACCTTCTTCCAGGGCATGGGCACCAGCGGCGTCAACCCCAAAGGACTACTGTTCTTCGTGGCCTTGGTGCCGCAGTTCGTCAGCCCCGAGGCCTCCCTTCCCGTTCCGGTGCAATCGGGGCTTCTGGGCCTGACGTTCGTCATTCTTGCCGGCTTGGTTTACACCGGCGTGGCCATGACGTCGCGCAAGCTGCTGGCTTCACGGCCGGGCGCGGCACGCGTGGTTACCCTGTCCAGCGGCATCATCATGATGGGGCTGGGTGCAGTGTTGCTGGCCGAACAGCTCCTCCCCCTCATTCCCTTGGCAAGCACCTAGGGGTTATTGCCCACCCAGTTCCCTGAAGTCGCTCTCCCATAGACGGCGCATCTCAGCGTCCTTGCGGATCACGTCCACTGTTTCGAGTTCCGCCGGCGGTAACTGCCGCTTGGACCAGGGAGTCAAAGTGCGCCGGCCTTGGTCCAAAGCAAGGAGTGCGCGGTCGGTAATAGCGTCGTTGCGCAAGGCCAAGCTGGTCTTCCGACGCCGCAAAACTTCCTTGAGTGCCGATTGGGCACCCTCAAGATCGCCCCTCGTCCGCTGGGCCCGCGCCCGGATGAGCAGCAAGGCCGCGGAGAGGTCGTCCGTATTCAGCAAGCCCTCGGTCCACACCACCACGTCCCCGTACCGTCCCAGCGAATACGCCGCCGTGCAGCGCGCCAAGGCCGACGGCAACGACGGCGGCAGGCCCACCACGGCTTCCAGGGCGGACTCCGTCAAACCCATCTCGCGGAGGCAGTGGGACAGCGCCAGGAACACGGATTCCTCGCTGAAGAAGACAGGCACCTCGATGCGTTCGGCCACCTCAACCCGGGTGACCACCTGGCCCAGGTAGGCCGCCGAGAACTGGCTGGCGTCGTCGTCGATCCTTGTTGTCAGTCCTCGCCGGAGCAGTTCGGACGCGCGCAAGTAACTGCCTTGCTTGTAGGCCAGCAGGCCCGCCATGATGTGGCACAGCCCGGCCCACCCCGGGTACATCCGGCCCAAGGCAATCAGGCGCTCCGGCTCGGTGGCGCTGAAAACGGCATCGTGCATTGCCTTGGCCGGCCTGGAAGCCATCATCCGGGGCCGGGGAACCGTGCCGAGGACTGAAAGCCTCGCGCCATCGCGCCCGCTGAGGACGCCGGACAACATCCCGCCCACGCCGTCAGCCAAGCCGCGGACAGGAGTGCGGACATACCCTTCGCGGAAGGGCGTGAGGTCACGGGTATCGTGGAACACCGAGTGCGTACGGCCGTTGGGTACTTGGCTCATGAACCCATGCTAGCCGCCGTCGAACTGCGGCCGAACCCCTGCTATTGCAGGCAATTCAGGAGTATTATGGCGGCGTAGGCAAGGTTTTGCCACATCCCTTGCCGCAGGTCGGCTCTCCAAGGAGAAGAGCCGGGTAACCGCGTGAAAGGGAGGACTGATGACCACCGCTTCGCATCCCACCGAACACCACCACATGATGGGGTTAACGCTTCACAACACCGCCATGGGCGTCGGCATTGTATTTCTGCTGGTAGGCATCCTGGGCTTCATCCCGGGAATCACCACCAATTACGGCGCTATGACCTTCGCGGGGCATGAATCCGGCGCCATGCTGCTTGGAGTCTTCCAAGTGTCCATACTCCACAACATCGTCCACATGCTGTTCGGCGCTGCCGGCTTGGCCATGGCTCGGAACGATCGCATTGCCCGCCTGTTCCTGATTGGCGGCGGCGCTGTCTACCTCGTTCTCTGGATCTACGGCCTGGTCATCAACCAAGACACGGGAGCCAACTTCGTTCCGTTCAACACGGCGGACAACTGGCTGCACCTCATCCTCGGCGTTGCAATGATCGGCGTTGGCTTGTGGCTCGGACGGGATGCCATGGAGGGGACCGCCGCGCGGAGGCGCATGTAGAGAGAGGCGTATGTAGAGATCAGTCACCTCCGGTCGAGCTGGCATTTAGCGACAGTCCCAAGGATTGGGATTGCCAATAAATGCCAGCTCGACGGCGGTTGGAGACTAGTGTGCGGATGGAGACGGGCGCGGGGCGCGGCCACCCAGGCGGCCCGTGACTTTCGCCGCAGCCTCGGCACAGGCTTCGCCGAGGCTTTTTAGTGTGTCCGGGGAAACGCGGAACTTGGGCGCCGGAATCAGTACAGAAGCCACGATGTCACCCCTGTGGTCATAGACCGGTGAGGCTACACCCACTTCCTCGATGGAGGTTTCACCGAAATTCACCGCCCAACCGCGCTCGACCGAGTCCTCCAGCCGCACGAGGTAGGACTCGACGGCGTCGTCGTCCGCACCGGGCAGGCTGATGGAACCACTGCGCAACAGCTGACGCACCCTGTCCTGGTTCTCGGCCGCAAGGAACACCTGCACAGATGAGCTAAAGGCCTCGTTGTAACGGGCACCCAAGGGGGCCAGGTGTTTGACCTGGTGGCGGCTGGGAATCTGCTCCACGCACATGGATTCGCTGCCGTTCCAGACCATGAGTGCACTGGTCTCCCCTGTTCTCTCGGTCAGCTCGCGCAGCACCGGGTAGGCAACACGGCGCTCTTCGAGCTCGGCAAGCAGCGGGCCGGCCATCGCGATCATCCCCAGCCCCAAGCGGAACCTGCGTGAATCGACGTCGCGCTCCACCAGGTTCTCCTGCTCCAACGTGGCCAGGATGCGGGAAACAGTGCTCTTGTGCAAGCCAATCCGCCCGGCAATTTCGGTCACTCCCAAGAGTGGCTCATCGGCAGTGAAGCTCCTCAGGACCGCAATGGCGTTGACGATGACGGAAGTGCTCTTGCTGTCACCGTTGCTGTTTCCGTTGTCAGGAGTGTCGCTGGATTCCGAGGGAGTCATGGGTTCACTATATTTGCCCGGAGCGGCCGGATGTCCCGGCGCAGGCCAGCGGACACCGTGCACTGCGTCCGCCGGCCCCTCACCTAGGCTCCGATGATGTTGTGCTCGGGGCCGAACGGGAACTTGGTGATGTTCTCGGCACCGTCTTCGCCCACCACCAAGATGTCGTGCTCCCGGTATCCCCCGGCGCCCGGCTGGCCGTCCAGGACGGTGATCATCGGTTCCATCGAGACCACCATTCCCGGCTCCAAGACTGTGTCGATATCCTCGCGTAGTTCCAAGCCGGCTTCCCGACCGTAGTAGTGGCTGAGGACACCGAACGAGTGGCCGTAGCCAAAGGTGCGGTTGGCCAGCAAGCCGTGGCTGACGTAAATCTCGTTGAGCTCGGCGGCAATGTCCTTGCAGACGGCGCCCGGCTTGATGAGTTCCAGGCCGCGCTTGTGGACTTCCACATTGATGTTCCACAGTTCGAGGGAGCGGGCATCCGGCTCACCGAAGAACAGGGTGCGCTCCAGTGCCGTGTAGTAGCCGCTGGTCATGGGGAAACAGTTCAGGGACAGGATGTCGTGCTCTTGGATCTTGCGCGTCGTGGCCCAGTTGTGTGCCCCGTCCGTATTGATGCCTGACTGGAACCAGACCCAAGTATCGCGAATTTCGGAGTCAGGGAATGTGCGGGCAATCTCATGGACCATGGCTTCGGTGCCGATGAGGGCGACCTCGTACTCGGTGATTCCGGCTGTGATGGCGTTGCGGATGGCCTCACCGCCCAGGCCACCGATCCGCGCACCGTGCTTGATGACAGTAATCTCTTCGGCCGACTTGATCATGCGCTGCCGCATGGCGGCCTGTGCAACATCCACAAGGGTCACTCCGGAGAAGGCCGCTTGGATTTTGTTCCGGTTATCCAGGGGAAGCGAGTCATCTTCGACGCCGATGCGGCGCGGGTTGATACCGCGGGTGCGAAGGACTTCCTGGATTGCGTGGATGTAGTTGTCGCGGCGCCAGTCCGTGTAGACCAGATTCTCGCCGTAGCTACGGCGCCAGGGCATGCCGGCGTCGATATTTGCGGTAATGGTGACCGTGTCATCCTTGGTGACCACCATCCCGTACGAGCGGCCGAAATAGGTAAAGAGGAAGTCGGAGTAGTACTTGATGGAGTGGTAGCTGGTGAGGATAACGGCGTCGAGTTCCTTCTCGGCCATAATGCTGCGAAGGCCGGCGAGGCGGCGCTCGAACTCGGCTTCCGAGAAGGTCAATGAGACCTTCGCGCCATTGTTGAGGACCTTGGTGCGTTCGAGCTTGGCGACGTCGTTGACAGCCTCGTTCTGGGTGATGGTCATGGGTATTCCTTTCAATGGGTGGGTGTAGTCAGCCCTGCTGCAGAGGCTTCTTGGAAGTCTCGGAAGCGAACAGGACCGCGATGAGGGAAACTATGGAGGCGGCCACGAGGTACCAGCCGGGGGCCAGCTTGCTGTGGGTCATGCCAATCAGGAGGGTTGCCATAAACGGGGCGGTACCACCGAACAGGGCGTTCGAGAGGTTGAAGCTGACCGCGAAACCTGTGTAACGGACCTTCGTGGGGAACAGTTCGGCGAGGAAACTCGGCAAGGTCCCGTCATTCAGCGTGAGCATGCCGCCGAGCAGGATCTGGACGAGCACGATCACCAGGAAGTTGCGGGTGTCCAAGAGCAGGAAGGCCGGAACGGTCAACAAGATAAAGAGCACGGATGCACTGAGAAGCATGCGTTTGCGGCCGAACTTATCCGAAGCGATGCCCGTCAAGAAGATGAAGCCGATGTAGCTGGCCAAGGCAATGGTGGTGGCAAGGAACGATTCCGTGGCACCGAACCCCAGCTCTTCGGACACGTATGTGGGCATGTAGCTGAGGATCACGTAGAAGCCCACTGCATTGAGCAGCACAGCACCCGTGGCGATAATCAGCTGTTTCCGGTAGGTCCTGAACATCGCCAATGCCGGCGCCTTAGCGTTGTGATCTTTCACGGCCAACTCCCGAAAGGCCGGAGTGTCCTCGAGTTTCGTCCGGATGTACCGGCCGATCAGGCCCATGGGCGCGGCCAGCAGGAACGGCAGTCGCCATCCCCAGCCGCCCAGCTGCTCCGAGCTGAGCAGCAAGCTAAGGAGGGCAGCCAACAAAGAGCCCAGCAGCAGTCCCGCTGCGGTGCTTGCAGGCACGACGGCGGCATAGAGCCCACGGCGATTGGCCGGCGCGTACTCCACGAGGAAGGCCGATGCGCCTGCGTATTCGCCCGCCGCGGAGAAACCTTGGACTACCCGAACCAGCAGGAGCAGGATGGGCGCCATGACCCCGATGGTTGCGTAGCCGGGGATCAGTGCAACGCAGAAGGTGGCTATCGACATCAGGACGATCGATAGGCTGAGGGCCCGCTTGCGGCCAAGCCTGTCCCCGATATGGCCCCAAATGAAGCCTCCAAGCGGCCGGACGAAGAAGCTGACGGCGAAGACTCCGAACGTCGCCAATAGTGCGGTTTGGCGGTCGGATTGGGGAAAGAAGACTGTTGAAATAACGCCAGCCAGGTAACCGTAGACCGCGTAATCGAACCATTCGACAAAGTTTCCGATGAAGCTCGCGGTGACTACTCGCCGTCGAGTGTCCTTGCTGACTTTGTAGTTTGGGGCGGTTGGCGGGTTCGAGCTGGAGGAAGGGCTGCCTTGTTCGGCTGCCACAGAGGATTCATTACTCATGTGTCCACCAAAATCTAGATGGTTGCATTTATCGCAACGCTGTTGCACCAGACTAAGTGTGGAGTGGATCACGGTCAAGGGCTCGCCACAAATGGTTCGCGGACTTAGGCGGGCGGCCCTGCACGGGCGATGAGAAGCTGAGGAACCAGCAAGTGAGTTGCGCACACAGCAACTATGTTGCGACGGAGTGGCGATTCCGTCAGGTGTGAGGTCCTAGAGCACGCTGCGGATGGTTTCCTCGAAGCTGACCACGTGATGCAGCGCGAGCTCGGCGGCGCGGTCTTCGTCGCCGTCGGCAATGGCGCCCAAGAGGTCCGCGTGCTCGGAGATGTGCCCGGATACCGACGGCATTTTCTCGAGCATGTGGCACCAGATGCGGGTAGAGAGGTTGTCGTAACGGATCAGGACATCTTCCAAATGCGCATTGGCGGAGGCCTTGTAGATCAGCCGGTGCACCTGGATGTCGTAGCGCATCAGTTCCTGCGAGGACGCATCCTGGCCTTCAAGCTCACGGATGGCGGCGGCCACCGAGCGGAGTTCCAAACGCATGGCGGGGCTGGCCATTCGGGCAGCTTTGCGTGAAGCGAGGGGCTCCAAAAGCTCGCGGATTTCCGAGACTTCCGCAAGCTGGGTGATGTCGACGCCGGTGGCAAAGGTGCCGCGGCGGGGATAGGAGACCACAAGGTGGTCGCCCTCGAGACGCTTAATCGCCTCACGCACAGGAGTGCGCCCAATGCCGAGCTCGGCAGCAACCTGGCCATCATTGATGGGATCACCCGGCTTGATGTCGAGCATGATGAGCCTGTCGCGCAACAGCAGGTAAGCGTTCTCCGCCAAGGAGGTGCCTTCCGGTGCTGATTGCAATGCTTCCAATGCCGCGCTCATGAGCCTCTCCCGTCGCCTTACCATCCAGTCTGCTGGACGAGTTGCCGTAGACCTGTTGACGACCCTGTGATCTCCAACATACTATGGCAACAGTTCTAATATATCAGTTGCCCAACAGTCGGCCACTACACACTCTTCCGAAGGAGAACACCATGGTTGAACCGCTGATCCGCCCACTCGCACAGGCGGACCCGGAGGTTGATCAGGCGATCGCCCAAGAACTTGTTCGGCAGCAAAGCACGCTTGAGATGATCGCGTCGGAGAACTTTGCCCCTACCGCAGTCATGGAAGCCCAGGGCTCGGTGCTGACCAACAAGTACGCCGAAGGCTACCCCGGCAAGCGGTACTACGGCGGCTGCGAACACGTTGATGTGATCGAGCAGCTGGCCATCGACCGGCTGAAGTCACTCTTTGGAGCCGAATTCGCCAACGTGCAGCCCCACTCGGGCGCACAAGCCAATGCCTCCGCCATGCACGCGCTGATCAACCCGGGCGACACCATCATGGGCTTGAACCTGGCACACGGTGGCCACCTGACCCACGGCATGCGGATCAACTTCTCCGGAAAGCTGTACAAGGTTGTTCCCTACAGCGTCCGCGAAGACACCCACACCATCGACATGGCTGAGGTGGAACGCCTCGCCGTCGAGAACAAGCCACAACTGATCGTGGCGGGCTGGTCTGCCTACTCCCGCCACCTCGACTTCGCCGAATTCCGCCGCATCGCGGACTCCGTGGGGGCATACCTGATGGTGGACATGGCCCACTTTGCCGGCCTGGTGGCTGCGGGCTTGCACCCGAGCCCGGTGCCGCACGCCCACATCGTTACCAGCACCACTCACAAGACACTCGGCGGACCGCGCGGCGGAGTGATCCTGACCAACGACGCCGACATCGCCAAGAAGGTCAACTCAGCTGTGTTCCCGGGCCAGCAAGGCGGACCACTGGAACACGTCATTGCAGCCAAAGCCGTGGCGTTCAAGATGGCCGCCGAGCCCGAGTTCCAGGAGCGCCAGGTACGCGTCCTCGAAGGTGCCAAGATCCTGGCCGATCGGCTCCTGCAGGAGGACGTCGCAGCCGCCGGCATCTCCGTGGTCAGCGGTGGAACGGATGTGCACCTTGTCCTCGCCGACCTGCGCCACTCCGAACTCAACGGACAGCAGGCAGAAGACGCCCTGCACCGGATCGGCATCACGGTGAACCGCAACGCGGTCCCGTTCGATCCGCGCCCGCCGATGGTCTCCTCGGGGCTGCGGATCGGCACTCCAGCCCTCTCCGCCCGCGGCTTCGGCGCTGCGGAATTCACGGAAGTCGCCGACATTATTGCGACGGCGTTGATCGCCGCAGCGACAAGCAACTCCGAAGGAGACGAAGCAGCGGTCAGCGGCACCTTGGCTGAGGAGACCGCCGTCGAACTCCGCAACCGTGTCACCGCCCTGGCTGACAGGTTCCCCCTTTACCCGCACCTTTCCACCGGCAATGGCAATGGCAATGGCAATGGCGCCCTCACCGAACTGGACGCAGAAATGATTGGAGCAGCCCAGTGAGTGCAGACCACCTCCCAGAGCACCCGGACTTCCTCTGGCGCAACCCTGACCCCAAGAAGTCGTACGACGCCGTGATTGTTGGCGGTGGCGGGCACGGGCTTGCCACCGCCTACTTCCTGGCCAAGAACCATGGCATGACCAATATCGCCATCCTGGAAAAGGGTTGGCTCGCCGGCGGCAACATGGCTCGCAACACCACCATCATCCGGTCCAACTACCTTTGGGACGAGAGCGCAGCCATTTATGAGCACGCCCTCAAGTTGTGGGAGATCCTCCCCGAGGAACTCGAATACGACTTCCTGTTCAGCCAGCGCGGTGTCATGAACCTGGCGCATACCTTAGGCGATGTTCGCGAAAGCATCCGCCGCGTGGGCGCCAACAGGCTCAACGGCGTGGATGCTGAATGGCTTGACCCGCAGCAGGTCAAGGAGCTCTGTCCCATCCTGAACACCAGCGACAACATCCGCTACCCCGTCATGGGCGCCACGTACCAGCCGCGTGCCGGCATCGCCAAGCATGACCACGTGGCTTGGGCGTTTGCACGAAAGTGCGATGAGCTCGGCGTGGACATCATCCAGAACTGCGAAGTCACCGGCTTCATCAAAGACGGCGACAAAGTCACAGGCGTCAAAACCAGCCGTGGAACCATCAACACCGAAAAGGTGGGCCTCTGCGCCGCCGGGCACAGCTCGGTCCTGGCGGAGATGGCCGGGTTCCGGTTGCCGATCCAGTCCCACCCGCTCCAGGCACTCGTCTCCGAACTCCACGAGCCTGTCCACCCCACGGTGGTTATGTCCAACCACGTCCACGTCTATGTCTCCCAAGCCCACAAGGGCGAACTGGTGATGGGTGCCGGCGTCGACTCCTACAACGGCTACGGCCAGCGCGGCTCGTTCCACGTGATCGAGGAGCAGATGGCGGCAGCTGTTGAGCTCTTCCCGATCTTCGCCCGTGCACACGTACTCCGGACGTGGGGCGGGATCGTGGACACCACCTTGGATGCTTCCCCCATCGTTGGAGTCACCCCGGTGGAGAACATGTTCGTCAACTGCGGTTGGGGAACCGGCGGATTCAAGGGCACCCCGGCGGCCGGGCTGACGTTCGCGCACACCATTGCCACGGGCGCTCCGCACGAGCTCAACAAGCCTTTTGCGCTTGAACGCTTCGAGACCGGTGCCCTGATAGACGAACACGGCGCCGCAGCCGTAGCCCACTAGCAGCCTCCAGCACAGGACAGGAAAGACATGCTCCTCATCTCATGCCCCAACTGCGGGCCGCGTGACGAAACCGAATTCCACTACGGCGGCCAAGCGCACATCGCCTACCCGGAGAACCCCAACGACCTTAGCGACCGCGAGTGGGCCGAGTACCTGTTCTACCGCGAGAACACCAAAGGCACTTTCGCCGAACGTTGGGTCCACAGCACCGGTTGCAGGCAGTGGTTCAACATGCTCCGCGACACCGTGAGCTATGACATCCACGCCATCTACGCAATGGGTCAGCCCCGCCCCGACTACCCGGCCGACCAAGCCAGCGCACCGGGCCTCGCGCCAGGTGCAGCCACCTCGGCTTCGTCCGCCACCACCCCCACCTCTTCGGAAGGAGTCTAGAGATGACAAGCAAGAACGCACGTCTCGCTGCAGGCGGCCGCATTGATCGCAGCATCTCCTGGCGATTCACCGTGGACGGTCAGGAGTTCGTTGGCCACCCCGGCGACACCATTGCTTCTGCCCTGCTGGCCAACGGCCGCATTAACGCAGGCAACTCCCTCTACGAGGACCGTCCGCGCGGCATCATGTCCGCCGGCGTCGAAGAGTCCAACGCCTTGGTCAAGATCGCGCCGCGGTTCCCCGGCCACGTGGCAGAATCCATGCTCCCCGCCACAGCCGTTTCCTTGGTGGACGGGATGAACGTGGAGTTCCTCTCCGGCCTGGGAAAGCTGGACCCTGCCGAGGACAAGGCTGAGTACGACAAGAAGTACGTCCACACCGACGTCTTGGTAGTCGGTGGCGGGGTTGCCGGCCTGGCAGCTGCACGGGAAGCCGTGCGCACGGGTGCCCGGGTTATCCTCATCGACGACCAGCCCGAATTGGGCGGCTCCCTGCTCTCCGGTTCCACCGCCGAGGGCCTTGCCGAAACCATCGAGGGCATGCCCGCATTGGAATGGGTAGCCGACGTCGAGTCCGAGCTCGTTTCCGCCGCTGAATGCACGGTCCTGAACCGAACCACGGCCTTCGGCTCCTACGATTCCAACTACTTCATCGCGGCGCAGAACCGCACCGACCACCTGGGCGTCCCCGCGGCGTCCGGTGTCTCCCGCCAGCGTATTTGGCACATCCGTGCCAAGCAGGTTGTCCTGGCCCCCGGAGCCCACGAGCGTCCTCTGGTCTTCGAGAACAACGACCGCCCGGGCATCATGCTCGCCTCGGCGGTGCGGACCTACCTCAACCGTTACGCGGTTGCAGCCGGATCGCGCGTCGTCATCAGCACCACCAACGACTCCGCTTACGCTCTTGCCGCGGACTTGTTGGCTGCAAGCGTGTCGGTTGCCGCCGTCGTCGATGCCCGTCCGCAGATCAGCGCCGAAGCTGCTGCCGCCGTCGAGTCCGGTATCCGGGTCCTGATTGGCAGCGCGGTGGCGGACACCTCCGCGGATGCCAGCGGCCGCCTGGACGGCGTCACCGTCCGCAGTATTAACGACGACGGCGAACTCACCTCGGGCATCGAAAAGTTGGCTGCCGATCTGCTGGCAGTCTCCGGTGGTTGGAGCCCGGTGGTCCACCTCCACAGCCAGCGCCAAGGCAAGCTCCGTTGGGATGACGGGCTCGCGGCGTTCGTTCCCGCGAAGCCGGTCCGCGACCAGCAGGTGGTGGGCTCGGGCCGCGGGAGCTTCGAACTCCAGGACTGCTTGGCGGAAGGCATCTCCGCAGGAGCGGCCGCGTCCATCGCCGCTGGTTTCGAGTCCGCGACCACCCCCGTTGAACTTCCGGCGCCGGTGGCGAGCGCCCCGACCCGTCAACTCTGGCTGGTGCCCGGCCAAACCGGTGAACCGGGCGAATGGCACCAGCACTTCGTCGATTTCCAGCGCGACCAGACCGTAGCCGACGTCCTCCGCTCCACCGGAGCGGGAATGCGCTCGGTGGAGCACGTCAAGCGGTACACCTCCATCAGCACCGCCAATGACCAAGGCAAAACCTCCGGCGTCAACGCGATCGGCGTCATCGCCGCCGCGCTGAAGTACGGCGGAGCGGACGCTGTCCCCGGGATCGGTGAAATCGGCACTACGGCTTACCGTGCGCCGTTCACACCCGTGGCCTTCGCTGCCTTGGCCGGCCGGCAGCGCGGTGAACTGTTCGACCCCGCCCGCGTAACTTCCATCCACCCGTGGCACGTCGCCCAGGGCGCCCTGTTCGAGGACGTTGGACAGTGGAGGCGCCCCTGGTACTACCCCCAAGGTGGGGAAGACATGGACACTGCGGTCCTGCGTGAGTGCGCCGCAGTCCGGGAATCCGTTGGCTTCATGGACGCCACCACCTTGGGCAAGATCGAGATCCGCGGCAAGGACGCGGGGGAGTTCCTGAACCGCGTCTACACCAACGCCTTCAAGAAGTTGGCTCCCGGCTCCGCCCGCTACGGCGTCATGTGCACGCTCGATGGCATGATCTTCGACGACGGCGTCACGCTCCGCTTGGACGAGGACCGCTACTTCATGACCACCACCACCGGCGGTGCTGCCAAGGTACTGGACTGGTTGGAGGAATGGCACCAGACCGAATGGCCGGGTTTGGATGTGGTCTTCACGTCCGTGACAGAGCAGTGGACCACTATCGCCGTCGTCGGCCCGAAGTCCCGTGCGGTGATCGCAAAGGTGTCCCCGCAGCTTGCCGGGAATGGCGGGCTGGACACTGAGGCCTTCCCGTTCATGACGTTCCGCGAGACCACGTTGGCCTCCGGAGTGCAGGCGCGGATCTGCCGCATCTCCTTCTCGGGTGAGCTCGCCTACGAAATCAACGTTCCGTCCTGGTACGGCTTGAACACCTGGGAGGCAGTCGCCGCCGCCGGTGCCGAGTTCAACATCACGCCCTACGGCACGGAAACCATGCACGTTCTCCGCGCCGAAAAGGGGTACCCAATCGTCGGGCAGGACACCGACGGCACGGTGACTCCACAGGACGCCGGAATGGAATGGATCGTCTCCAAGGCCAAGGACTTCATCGGGAAGCGTTCGTACCTCCGGGCCGACGCCAGCCGGGAGGACCGCAAGCACCTGGTGAGCGTCCTGCCAGTGGACCACTCGTTGAGGTTGCCCGAAGGTACCCAGCTTGTGGAGAAGGGCATTCCGGTCAACCCGGCCTACGGACCGGTTCCCATGGAAGGCTTCGTGACCTCGAGTTACCACAGCGCCGCGTTGGGCCGTTCGTTCGGCTTGGCCCTGATTCACAATGGCCGCAACCGCATCGGCGAGACCTTGGTGGCCTCGTTGGGAGACCAATTGGTGGACGTGGTTGTTGGCGAAACCGTACTTTTCGATGTTGAAGGGACCCGCAAAGATGGCTGAAACAGCAACACCAGCAGAAACCGCAAACGTCGACCATGTCAGGGCGGCGCGGCGCAGCCCCGGCCAGCACCTGGCTGACGCCTTCGCCTCCGGTTCAGTGCCCGGCACTGTGACGCTCACCGAGATTCCGTACCAAACCATGGTGGGTATCCGGGTAGGCAGGGAGTCCGACGGCGGTGCGCGCGTGGCGTCGCTGACCGGCGGCTTGCCGGCCGCGTGCGGTGAGGTAACGGGCGCAGGTTCAATCAACGCACTGTGGCTCGGCCCGGCCGAGTTCTTGGTTGTGGCGCCGGAAGAGACCCACGATTCATTGGGTGGTTCCCTGGTTGCCGACCTGACCGCGGCGCTGGGCAGTGAACCCGGCCAGGTGGTGGACCTCTCCGCTAACCGGACCACGTATGAACTCTCGGGCAGCCGGGCACGCGCAGTCCTTGAGAAGACCTGCTCCTTGGACTTGCACCCGCGGGTCTTCAAGGCCGGAACTGCTCTGGCCACTGAGCTGGCGCACATCCCCGTGTTGCTGTGGAAGACAGGCGAGGAGAGCTACCGGATCTTCCCGCGGGCATCCTTTGCCGACTTCCTGGGACGCTGGATCCTTGACGCCATGCGGGAGTACGCCTCGCCCGAGGTCCCCTGATGGCATTGAGTGTGCTTGACCTGTTTTCTGTTGGCATCGGGCCGTCGTCCTCCCACACGGTGGGCCCGATGCGGGCGGCAAAGCAGTTCACGGATGGCCTTGAATCGTCGGGCCAGCTCTCGGCAACGGTGCGCGTCCAGGCTGAGCTCTTCGGCTCGCTGGGCGCCACCGGCCGGGGCCACGGCTCGGACAAGGCCGTGGTGCTCGGGCTGCAAGGCGAATCACCCGAGACAGTGGACACGCGGACAGCTGATGACCAGGTGGCAGCAGCAGCCCTCGGCGCCGAGCTGCACCTCGGTGGCGATCATAGGGTGGACTTCAACTGGGACGAGGACGTTGTGCTGCATCGCCGCAAATCGCTCCCCGCCCACCCTAACGGCATGACTTTCCGGGCATTGGACCACACGGGCGCAGTTTTGCGCGAGCGCAGCTACTACTCCATCGGGGGCGGCTTCGTGGTGGACGGCGATGCCTCCGGAGCCGACAAAGTAGTAGCCGATGACACCGTGCTTCCTTACCCCTTCACCACCGCCGACGAGCTCCTGGGCATCTGCGAGCGCGAAGGCAAGTCCATCTCGGACATCATGTTGGCCAACGAACTCGTGTGGCGATCCGAGGACGAGCTTCGCGAAAAGTTACTGGGCATTTGGGCCGTGATGCGTGAATGCGTGGACAACGGCTGCTCGGCCGAGGGAATCCTCCCGGGAGGTTTGAAGGTGAGGCGACGGGCGCCGTCGTTGTTTAAGACCCTGGCTGCCACTGACGCAGACCTGAAGGGTGCAGGATCAGCCGACCCGTTGCTCGCCATGGAGTGGGTGAACCTGTTCGCTTTGGCGGTCAACGAGGAAAATGCGGCGGGCGGCAGGATTGTCACCGCACCCACCAATGGGGCTGCGGGCATCGTTCCGGCTGTCCTGCACTATTACATGAAGTTCGTTCCGGGAGCCAACGACGACGGCGTTGTTCGCTTCCTGCTCGCGGCTGCCGCCGTCGGGATTCTGTTCAAGATCAACGCCTCCATTTCAGGTGCCGAGGTGGGCTGCCAGGGCGAGGTGGGTTCTGCCTGTTCCATGGCCGCCGCTGGTCTCTGCGAGGTGCTGGGCGGAACGCCCGAGCAAGTGGAGAACGCGGCAGAAGTGGGCATTGAGCACAATCTTGGCTTGACGTGCGACCCCGTGGGCGGGTTGGTTCAGATCCCGTGCATCGAGCGCAACGCCATTGCCAGCGTGAAGGCGATCAATGCGGCCCGTCTTGCCTTGCACGGAGACGGCAGCCACAAGGTGTCCCTGGACAAAGCCATCAAGACCATGCGCGAGACAGGCGCAGACATGAAAACCAAGTACAAAGAGACCTCCCGTGGAGGCCTCGCCGTCAACGTAGTGGAGTGCTAGCCATGACTGCCATCCAAACTGAAACTACTGCTGTTTCGCCGGACACCACGGTGGAGCATGTGCTCACCCTTGACTGTCCCGAAGGCCCAGGGATTGTGCATGCGGTGTCCGGCTTCCTGCTGGAGCACGGCTGCGACATCATCGACAACAAGCAGTTCGGCGACCGCGCAGAAGGCCACTTCTTCATGCGCGTGCACTTCGCGTCCGCCGGTGATTCGTCCACACTGGATGAATTGCGGAATGCTTTCGCTCCGGTGGCCGAAAAGTACGGCATGTCGTGGCAGCTGGAACGCCAGGGCTACAAGCGCAAAGTGCTGATCATGGTGTCTAAGTTCGGGCACTGCCTCAACGATCTCCTGTTCCGTGCCCGGATCGGCGAGCTGCCCATTGATGTGGTGGGGGTGGTGTCGAACCACACCGATCACCACGGGATTGTGGAGTGGCACGGGATTCCGTTCTTCCACGTGCCGGTCACGGCCGCCACGAAGCCCGCAGCCGAGGGGCGCCTCTTGGAGATTATTGACGAACTGGACGTGGAGCTCATTGTGCTGGCACGGTACATGCAGGTCCTCAGCGATCACCTGGCCCGGAAGCTCGACGGCCGTGCGATCAACATCCATCACTCATTCCTGCCCAGCTTCAAGGGTGCCAAGCCTTACCACCAGGCTTACGCGCGGGGAGTGAAAACCGTAGGCGCCACGGCGCATTACGTGAACGGCGAGCTGGATGAAGGACCCATCATCGCCCAGCAGGTGGTGGAGGTGGACCACACCTTCGGACCGGATGACCTGGTGGCCGCCGGACGGGATACCGAGTGCAAGGCGCTGAGCAACGCGGTTCGCTGGCACTGCGAGGGCCGGATCATCCTGAACGGGAACCGTACGATCGTGCTGAAGTAGGCCCCTCAGGACCTACAGCCGCGCCAACTTCGTTGCCAGGTGGAGTCCGGCCAGCCGGCCGGTCCCCCTGGGGTCGCCCCCACAGAGCTCGAAGATCTTCTGCAGCCTGTGGTGCATGGACTGCCGCTCCAGGTGCAGTTCGCGCGCCGCCTGGGCAGTGTTGCACCCGGTATCCAGCCACACTGTCAGCGTGCGGAGGAGCTCGGACCGCCTCAGCCGGTCATGTTCGACGACGGCCCCCAGCTGACGCTGAACGAACGCGCCCCGGGAGGCAACGTCCAGGTGTTCCCCTGCAAGCCGCTCCACGGCGTAGGCTTCGGCGTCCACCAGGCTGCCTTCGTCCACGGCCATGTCAAGGCTGCGGCGGGCTTCAGCCAGGGACCACGGTGCCTCATCGATGCCATTGCCAAGGGGGCCCACGGCTATGGCTGATCCAGCGGGCAACGCCAAACCCCGCAGCCCCACCACCAAGGCAGCGCGTGTCGATGCGCCACCGCTGAGTGAGGCAAGCGCGATCAGCTCCGCGTTGTTGGCATAACTGGCACTGTGGGACACGACTTCGCGCATCAACGCATCCAAACCGGCTCGAAGATGCCCGGCCCGTGCAGACCGGATCACCACGGCAGCGACGGGCCCATCAACCGAAAAACCCGACGCCGGCCCCAGTTGCCGGAGTTGCCACGTTTGGCTGCCCGAATTGATGGCGCGCATCAACTCAATGCCAGCCAATTCCTTCAATCCCGGCGGCATCCGTTGCAACAGGGCCAGGCCAAGGATGTCCACGGACCTCTCGCCTGCCACGCGCGCAAGGCCGCTGTCGCCGTCGTCGGGCACTTCCAACTCGAGGCGGGCGGCCAGCACGCCGCGGACCGGGACATCGACGGTGGTGACCGTCCCGCCCGCGCCGGGTCCAGCGGCCGCCCCGAGGGTAATGCCCGACGGCGAGACGAGCCTCGTGCCAGCCCCCGTGGTTTCCGCCAAGACAGCCAGCAGTTGATCCAGCCCGCCGCCGTGGGCCAGCTCGGCGGCCATGGCATGGCTTGCCTGATCGCCGCGCTGGAGATGCTCCACGGACTCGCTGACCAGGAGTGAGTTGATTTCCTGCATGACGGCAACGAACGGGACAACGTGACGGAGCTCGATGATCGGCAGCCCCGCGGACTGGGCGACCTCCAACATTTCGGCGGGGATGGCCGGCAGGGCTGGGCCGGTCTCCAGAGCCAAGGCCGCGATGCCCCGGCCGGCCAGCCCCCGGACATACTCGACGCGGCGTTCCGCCGGTTGACCCGCGAGCGCTTGGCCCCCGCTCAGGAGCAGTTCCCCGCCACGCAGCAGCGGCGCGATGTCCAAGACCTCGCTGGAGTGAACCCAACGGACGGCCCTTGTAAGGGCGCCGTCTGCCGCGGACATGATGCGGGGATCCGCACCTTTGAGGGTTTCGCTTTTCAGGGCTTGCCCAAGCAGAATTGTCATGACACTCCGTAAGATGTGAACGGTATTTCTTTAGACACATCGTATCTTGTTGCTGTGATCTGGGGCACATAGCCTTAGGGGGTCCCTTTCAAATACGGAGGCTCTCCCCATGCAAGACAACCTCTCTCCTGCGCCACCAAATTCTTCCCAAGACAACCCAGCCCAGTCAGGTCCGGCAACGGCGTCGGGCCATGACAGCGAAGCCTGGCTCCAACCCATCCCCGAATCAGACCGCACCCGCAAGGTCTCCGGCCAGTTCTGGATATGGGCGGGGGCCAACCTCGCGCCCATCAACTGGGTGCTCGGGGCGCTCGGAATCAACCTCGGACTCGGGTTCGCGGACACCGTGACCGTCCTGGTCCTGGGAAACCTGATCGGCATGCTGCTGTTCGGCTGCTTCGTGCTCCTGGGGCAAAAGACCGGCGCCACCGGCATGGTCCTGGCGCGTGCGGCGTTCGGGCGTCGCGGCAATTACTTGCCGGCTGCCATCCAGGCGCTTCTGGTGATCGGCTGGTGTGCCGTCAACACGTGGATCATCCTGGACTTGGTCATGGCCCTTTTCGGAACGCTCGGCTGGGTGGATCCCACCGCCCACAACTACGCCTGGAAGATCGGCGTCGCCACGGTGATCATGGCAGCACAGGTGGCGATCGCCTGGTTCGGCTACAAGGCCATTGCCGCCTTTGAGAAGTGGACGGTTCCGCCAACCATCATCATCCTTGCCGTGATGTCGGCCGTCGCGTGGTTCGGCATGAAAATCGACTGGGGCTACCCCGGCCCTGCCGGACACATCCTGGCAGGACCTGACCGGATTGCCGCAATGAGCGCCGTGATGACCGCCATTGGAATCGGTTGGGGCATCACCTGGTTCACCTACGCAGCAGACTACTCACGCTTTGTGAGTACCTCGGTTCCCAAACGCAAGGTCTACCTCGCATCTGTTCTGGGCCAATTCATTCCCGTTGTATGGCTCGGTGTCCTCGGCGCAAGCCTTGCAACGAACAGCGGCGAGATTGATCCCGGCAAACTGATCGTGCAAAACTTCGGCGCCATGGCACTGCCCGTGCTCCTCCTTGTACTGCACGGCCCAATCGCCACGAACATCCTCAACATCTACACCTTTTCGGTGGCCACGCAGGCGCTGGATATCAACATCAACCGCCGCAAGCTCAACCTCTTCGTGGGCGTCTTCTCGCTTCTTGCTGTGGTGTTCTTCATCTTCCAGGAAGACTTCGCCTCCGTACTGGATGCTTGGCTGATCGGGCTCGTCGCCTGGGTAGCTGCGTGGGGAGGCATCATGCTGGTGCACTACTTCTGGCTTGAGAAGCGCTGGCCCGCCAAGGTCGACCGGCTCTTTGATCCGATCGGTACCCGCCGGCTCCCCGTCGTCAACTGGGCAGGAATCACCTCCCTGATCCTCGGCATCTTCGCCACCTGGCTGTTCATGTATGGGCTGATTCCCATCATGCAAGGCCCCATCGCGGTGGCTTTGGGCGGCTGGGACCTCTCATGGCTGGCCGGCGGACTCACCAGCGCCGGAGCCTACGCACTCCTCGGGCCGCGGGCCCACCGGAAGTTCCTGCTTGCCGATGCGAACCACGTTTCAGTCACACAGCCAACGCCGGCAACATCTGGCTCACCGGCTGTTCCGGAAAGGACCACAGCATGAACCAGCCCGCATTCGCCGATTCGCTCCATCCGGTCGTATGGCCGGAAGGCTTCAAAGCCGCAGCCTCCTTCACCTTCGACGTCGATGCCGAGTCCTGCACCATCGCCCATGATCCGGCAAGCACGCGGCGGATGTCCCTCATGAGCCACCAGTCGTACGGGCCCAAAATCGCCGTGCCGCGCCTCCTCCAGATCCTGGACCGCCAGGACATCAAGGGAACATTCTTCGTTCCCGGGTTCACGGCTGACAGCTACCCCGATGTCGTCCGCAGGATCGCGGACGCCGGGCATGAGATCGCCCACCACGGCTACCTCCATGAGCCCATGCAGGGAATTGATGCGGCCACCGAAGCCAACTACCTCGATCGCGGCCTGGAGGCGCTCGCCCGTGTGGCCGGCGTGCGGCCGGTAGGTTACCGGGCACCCTGGTGGGAACTGAACTGGCAGTCCCCGGCCCTGTTGGCGGACCGCGGCTTCCTCTACGATTCAAGCCTGCTCGACGGCGATGCCCCTTACCGAATGACGGTCGCCGAAGACGACTCCCGGGACATCGTGGAGATTCCTGTCGACTGGGCATTGGACGACTGGGAGCAGTACGCGTTCTACCCCGGCGTAAGCGGCAGCGGCGTGATCGAGAGCCCGGCCAAGGCTTTGGAAATGTGGACCCTGGAGGCCCAAGCCCACCACGCCCAAGGCAGTTGCTTCGTACTGACCAACCATCCGTTTATCTCCGGTAGGCCGTCACGTGCGGTGGCCCTGGAACAACTGATCGAGCGGGTGAAAGACCTTGAAGGAATGTGGGTCACCACGTTGGCGGCGATCGCCGGGCATACCAAGTCCACTGTGCAGGAAGTTCACACGCACGCCCGGATCGATGTGCCGCTGTTCCCGGGCGCCGGAGCAACATTCCGCCCGGCCCAAGTCAGCGCTCCCTCACTGCTCTAACCCATCCGGGCTTTAGCCAGTCGCGGCGTGGATCCACGCACCAATGATCCACGTACTCGCCGCGGCGCAGGCAAGGCCAAACTCCACCAGTATTCCGACGCCGGTGGCCTTCAGCGCCGCACCGCTCGACCGGAGCGCAGCCCGGAAGTCACGGGTGCGTTGGGCTTCGCTGAGCAACAAACCAAGGGCGAGACCAATGAAGAGGCCCAGCACCGGAATCACAAACATGCCCACCACCGCCAGCGCAACACCGATCAGCACCGACCTGTTCGGAACGCCGTGCTGCTTGAGCCTGCGCCCAGTCAAGACAGCGCTTGAAGCCATCCCGGCAACCACAAACACCATGCCCACTGCGAAGACAATCCAGCCTAGTGGGCCGGCACCGCCCCATATGGCCCAAGCCAACAGGCTCGCGCCGATGAGCATGCTGCCTGGCAGGACAGGGATGATGACTCCGGCCACGCCCACCGCAATGGCCAGGCCACACAAGACTGTCACCGCGAGTTCGGCATTCATGGGCCCAGTCTACGGTCGGGAAAGGCTGGTTCTGTTCTTCAGCAAGGACCACGGCGACGCTCCCCAGCACGGGAGGCGTCGCCGTCGTCGGTCTTGCTTGACGCGTTAAGCGTCCGCCGCCGAGGCGGCTGCGGCGACCGCAGCGGTGACGGCGGGTGCCACACGGGCATCCAGCGGGCTGGGCACGATGTAATCCGCGGACAGGTCTTCGCCAGCCAGCTCAGCAATGGCGTTGGCGGCAGCGATCTTCATGGCCTGGGTAATACGACGGGCGCCAGCGTCCAACGCGCCGCGGAAAATGCCGGGGAAGGCGAGGACATTGTTGATCTGGTTCGGGAAGTCACTCCGGCCCGTGGCAACGACGGCTGCGTACTTCTGCGCGACCTCGGG
Organism: Arthrobacter sp. efr-133-TYG-104; assembly: GCF_030208915.1. NCBI lineage: Bacteria > Bacillati > Actinomycetota > Actinomycetes > Micrococcales > Micrococcaceae > Arthrobacter > Arthrobacter sp. efr-133-TYG-104. The sequence goes on along the minus strand of NZ_JARVTA010000004.1, from coordinate 82,289 downwards.
AAGAACTTCCGGGTCCGGGTTGGACAGGGCGAACACGATCGACTGATCGTTCATCAGCTTCAGGTGCGCTTCATCGACCTTGGAGGAGGAAACGCCTACGAAGACGTCGGCCCCCGTGAGGCCTTCCCCGGGGCCACCGCTCACGCTGCGGGGGTTGGTGCGCTGGGCCATCCGGGCCTTCACACTGTGCGGATCGGCAACGAGGTCCGCGCGCTCGGCGTTGACCACACCCTTGGAGTCGAGCAGGATCACGTCCTTGATTCCAACAGCAAGCATGATTTCTGCGATGGCGATGCCTGCGGCACCTGCGCCGGAGACTACAACCTTCAAGCCGGCCAGCTCACGCTTGGTCACCTTGGCGGCGTTGGTCAGGGCTGCGAGAACCACGACGGCGGTGCCGTGCTGGTCATCATGCATGACAGGGCAGTCGAGTGCTTCGATGAGCCGCTCTTCGAGTTCAAAGCAGCGGGGTGCGGAGATGTCCTCGAGGTTTACCGCACCGAAGCTCGGGCGGAGGCGTACCAAAGTCTCGATGATCTCGTCGACGTCGGTGGTGTTCAGAACCAACGGGATGGAGTCCAGGTCGCCAAAAGACTTGAACAGGGCGGACTTGCCTTCCATGACTGGCAAGGAAGCGCTGGGGCCGATGTTGCCAAGGCCCAAAACGGCGGTGCCATCGCTGACCACCACAACAAGGCGCTCTGCCCAGGTGTGTGTGCGGGCAAGTTCGGGGTTGGCGTGGATGGCGCGGCTGACTTGGGCCACGCCGGGGGTGTACGCAATGGAAAGGTCACGCTTGTTATTCAGCGGAACGGTGCTGGAAATACTGAGCTTGCCGCCTACGTGGGCTGCGAAAATCTCTTCCTCGCTCAGTACCAGGGCGTCATTATCAGTTGCAATTGTCTCGATGGACACGTCTTTGTCTCCTCAGGCTAGCCGTGGACCCACGGCATGATTCGGGCAGGAACAGAACTGCGGTAGCGGGCCAAGGGTGACTGGCCCGGCGTTGCTTCTGCAGATAAGGGGGCTGCTAGCCGCTTCGGTGTCTCCAGCCTAAGGAGTTGCAACGGGGACAAGATTCAATACCAACAGAGATGATTCGAGAGTAAAACGATAAACCATCGGTCAGTGTGACGTGCTTCATGCAGGTTTCGGTAGGTGCGAACCCCGGCGCTAGCCGGCGGTCAGCAGCGTGCAGGCCTTCTTCAGGTCCTTCTCGGCTTCGAACAGCGAAAGCCGGCGGCAGCGGACAGCCTGGACCAAACCGCTGACCAGATGTAGCAAGATTCGGGCCCTGACGGCGTCGTTGGCGGTGTCCTTACTCAGGGAGCCGACCGCTTCGACGGACAGTGCGTCGATCTCCCGGAGCAACTGGGTAGTGTCCTCGTCCCTGCCTGCGGGGCGGATCAAACAATGTTCAACACCGGGTTGCATGACCCTCAGGTGGAAGATCTCCATCATCACACCGGCAAGGTCATGGCCCTTACCCACTCGCTTGCGCAACCCGTCCCGCAATTCGCGCAGTTGTTGCCGGTACACGGCCAGCATCAGGTGGGCAGTGGAGGGAAAGTATCGGTACAGCGTGCCAAGCGGAACGTCCGCCCGTGAAGCGACATCGGAGAGGCTTAGCGTGTCGAATTGACGTTGGGCAAATCCCGCCGCGGTCTTCAAGATGCGGGCATAGCGCAATTGCTGTCGCGGCGTGGTGGGCGCGGCAGCCATGCGGGGCAAGCCCGTGGTCAGATCAAGGGAGTACGGTTCCAGTGAGTTCGGTGCGGTCATTTCCGGCGATCTTTTGGCAAGCTGACAAGGAAGCGGCCTGCTCGGTCCCAATGGACAGGGCTGGCCGATCGCATCCATGATACGGGAGCAAAGTGACCGTTTCCTGAGAGCAGCCAGGTCGGTCCGGCCATTGGCCATGCCGCTGCCCGCGATCGCTACGTGCCCCACATACACTTCATGAAGACTTGACCCCAACCACGCCACCCCCTAGGGAGCCATTCCGGGTTTATCCCTGGCTGGTTGGATACGCACAGGAGGAACAGCATGGGAACACTTCGACGCCGGATGGCAGCCGCGCTTCTCACGGCGGTCGTCACTGCCATGGCAATCAGCCCATTGCCGGCGTCGGCGGCGCCCAGCGGTCCCGATCCCGTGGTTACGGGTACCGCGATCGTGGGCCAGACGCTGGGCACCGTGATCGGCCCCTACACCTTCTATGGCTGCGGCGGCGGAACAGGACCGGACTTCACCATTTACTGGACGCGCGACGGGTTCCTGGTGGCGGGTGAAACCGGCCGCACTTACGTACTCCGGCCCGGTGACGCAGGCTCCCGCATGGCTGTCCACGTGTCTGCCAGCAGAACAGCGTGCAGCGCCGAAACAATCAACAGCGCCGAAACCAGCCCTGTCGGAGCAGCTAACCGGGCGAGCGGCTTTACCGGGCGGGCCTTCGAACTCTTGGCCCGCGGAACTGACGGCACCCTGTCCCTGTTCGGCCGGACCGGCAAAGCGTGGGACGCCCCACGCACCGTGGGATGGGGGTGGAACGGTTTCAACCTTGTGTTCTCGCCCGGTGATTTCAACGGCGACGGGAAGAGCGACCTGATCGCACGCGATGCTTCGGGGGTCCTCTACCTGTATCCCGGAGACGGAACGGGCGGATGGAAACCGGCGCAAGTCATCGGCACAGGGTGGGACGTTTTCGACTCCATCGTGGGTCCGGGCGACTTCAACGGCGACGGGTACAACGACATTCTCGCCCGCGGAAAAGACGGCACTCTCTACCTGTACCCCGGAAATGGTGCCGGGGGCTGGTTGCCCCGCACCGTCGTCGGAACCGGTTGGGATGTCATGGACGCCATCCTGACTCCGGGGGACTTCAACGGGGACGGGAAGGTCGATGTGCTGGCGCGTGACCGAAATGGATATCTGTACTTTTACGGCGGCAACGGTGCCGGCGGTTGGACCCGGTCCTGGTTGATCGGTACCGGATGGGGTGCCCTGAGGTTCCTCGGGGCAGCCGGTGACTTCAACGGCGACGGCTTTGCGGACGTCTATGGCGTTGACGCCCAAGGCCGCTTGGTGAGCTACTACAGCGACGGGCGTACGGGCTGGAAGGGCTCTGAGGTCGTGGGCGACGGATGGGGCGGATTCACAGCAATCTTTTAGCAAAATCCCAGCCGCGGTACCATTAATCGCACAAAGTCTGGGGAGGACACCATGAAAGCTCCATCACGCCCGACGTCCGCTGTGCGCCGGGTCTTGGGAACTGCCGCTGCCGTTATGGCCGCCGTTGTCACCGCCGTCGCATCTTCCGCCGCTCCCGCAATGGCGACGATGAACCCGCAACCCCCGGTGATTCATGGCTCCCCTTTTGTCGGTTCCACGCTGACCGTTGAAATCGAACCGGGCTCCTTCAGTGGCTGCGGCGCTGCTGCCGGGCCGGACTACAGCATCTACTGGACACGCGACGGCGTCACCGTTTCCCGGCAGTGGCCGAACTACGTCGTCACGGAGGATGACCGGGGAGCAACAATTGTCGCCCACCTCGTGGCCAGCCAAAACGGTTGCGACCCCGTCGAGGTCGCCAGCGCAGAAACCGCACCTATCTCTGCCTCCAACCGGGCCAACGGTTTCACTGGCCGGGGTGCGTTCGAATTGCTGGCCCGACGCCAAGACGGCACCCTGCTGATGTACGCACGGGTGGGCGGCAACTGGGAGTCTCCCCGCACCATCGGACCCGGCTGGAATGGATTCACCACCATCCTCTCCCCCGGTGACTTCAACGGCGACGGCACCAATGACATCCTGGCGCGCGATTCGGCGGGCCGCTTGTTCCTTTACGCGGGAACCGGCGACGGTGGTTTCCAGACCGGCCGCCAGGTAGGCAGCGGCTGGAACAGCTTCACGTCGATCGTTTCACCGGGCGACTTTGACGGCGACGGCAACAACGACGTCCTGGCCCGTGATGCCAACGGCGTGCTCTACCTCTACCCGGGCGATGGACACGGCGGGTGGCTCACCCGTTCCGTGGTGGGCACGGGATGGAATGTGGCTAATCAAGTGGTCACTCCGGGCGACTTCAACGGTGACAACACCGTAGATGTCCTCGGCAGGGACACGTCCGGCAACCTGCGCCTCTACCGTGGCAATGGTTCCGGCGGCTGGGGCGGCATGAGCGTCATCGGCCAAGGCTGGGGTGGCATGTCCACCATTGGCGCGGCCGGCGATATCGATGGAAACGGGAATGTGGACGTCTACGCAGTGGACGGTTCCGGCCAGTTGCTCGCTTACTACGGCGACGGCGACGGCGGTTGGAACGGGTCCGCGGTGATCGGCTGGGGCTGGGGCGGATTCAACGGGATCTTCTAGTTCCGCACCCGATTCCGGTTGTTTTCTGAGCGTGGGACGCACCGGGTTGGAAATATTCTCAGGTAATTCCCAGATTTCATTTCCTTAGCTGTACTCTCAAGTCATTTATACTCGCCGGCCATTCTGGCCGACCTGACTTGGGGGAATCCTTGGAGAGCACTTCACCTCGCCGCGTCCGCGGCCTGCTTGCCACTTTGATGGCGAGCATCGTCGTGGTTGCGGGCCTCAGCGCCGCATCTCCTGCGACTGCCGACGACACCTTAGCGCCCGCGAGACTCGTAGGTGCCGCGTTGCCGGCGCAGGCTGCCACGGGCGGGGCTGCCCCTTCCCGGTATGTCTTCATCAACTTCGCACCTGCACTACGGGGGGACGCAAGCGTGGGAGGACTCCTGACGATCGATGTGTCTCAGACCAGGGCTTTCGTCTCTCCTGCAGGTGGAACGCCGTCGATCTCGTATTCGTGGACGCGGGACGGCGCCGTCATACCAGGAGTGACTGGACGGACGTATCGGCCGACGGCGTCTGATCTGGGCCACGTGGTGGCCGGTAACCTCACGGTTACTTACGACTCCGTGTCACAGACCACCGTCCAAGCAGCCAACCCCCTGAGGATCGCTGCAACCGCCCGCGAACGGGGCTTCAATGGAGATGGCACCATGGATATCTTCGCGCGCGATTCCTCGGGCAGGTTGCTGCTGTACCCCACCGACGGTCACGGTAACTGGCAACCTACCCAAGTCATCGGTTGGGGCTGGAACGGCTTCAACTTGCTGGTTTCTCCCGGTGACTTCGACGGCGACGGCACCGTGGATGTGATGGCGCGCGACAACCAAGGCCGGCTCTTCCTCTACCAAGGAAACGGTTCGGGTGGGTGGAAACAGACCTTCCAGATCGGGCAGGGCTGGCAGGGGTTCGCAGACCTGATCGCACCCGGGGACTTCAACGGTGACGGCACCAATGACATCATCGCCAAGGACTTCGGCGGGAATATCTTCCTCTACCCAGGTGATGGCCACGGCGGCTGGCTCGCACCACAGAAGATCGGCCAGGGTTGGAACGGCTTCGACGCCGTTGGTGCAGGCCATTTCCTGAACACGCCGGATCTGGTGGTCTTAGCGCGGGACAACGCAGGAAGCATCGGCGCCCACACCGGGCACCGCAACGGCTGGTTTGAGGATTATGGCGCCCCAGGCAGCTACGCCGGAAACATCGGCTGGGGGTGGGAGTATGTGGCTCGCTTCGGAGTGGCCGGGGACTTCAACGGCGACGGCGAACCTGACCTCTACGGCATCGACAGGGCCGGCCGGATGACGATGTACCTCGGGGACACCAGCGGCTATTCGACCGCTGGAATCTACGGCTACCGGTGGAAGGGCTCACCGGTAGTCGGCTGGGGCTGGGGCGCCTTCACCGCCGTCTTCTAGGCCTATCCGTACCAGCCCTAGTCAACGCTCTTGATCTTCACCACGAACACCGCCCCCAACAGGCCTATGACCGCGGCGGCTATGTACAGGGAGACATAGCCGCCCCAGTACGTGACGAACGGGAAGGCAATGAGCGGGGCGATCACCTGTGGCAGCGAGTTGGCGATATTGATCACGCCCAGGTCGCGGGCGCGGTCCGCCGCCGTCGGAAGGACCTGGGTGATGAGCGCGAAATCCACGGCGAGGTAGGCCCCAAAGCCGATGCCGAGGACCACCGCGCCGGTCAGACCGCCCGCCCACGTGGGCGCAAACGCCAAGATGAGGGAGGCGACGGCGATGATGACGGATGACGCTATCACCAACGGTTTCCGCTTCCCCATCCTGTCGCTCAGCCGTCCCCCCAGCACGCTGGTGATGATCACCGTGATGGCATAGAGCCCCGTGAGGATAAGAACACCGAACGCGGGATCAATGTTCTCTGTTTCCCGCAGGTGCACGGCATCGATGAGGAAAAAGAGCAGGTACAGCGTGATCATGTGGTTTCCGGTGCTCACCAACAGTCGGGTCATCCAAGCCCAGCCGAAGTCCGGGTAGCGGGCCGGGGATATCCAGAACCCTTTGGCGAACGCCCCAAGCCTAAAGGTAGGGTGCGCAGTCAGGGGGAGTTGGGGATCGTCGTTTTTGAAAAGATACAGAACGACGCCGGCCAGCAAGGCAGCGGCGCAGAGCCAGTAACCTGCGGCGAAGTTTCCAGCAACGACGGCGGCAATCACCGCGCCGAGCAGGATGCCGACGGTCTGTCCCATGGCGGCCAGACCTCCCACGGTTCCGCGCTGAGGCACGGGGACGCGGTCCGGCACAGCGGCCGTGATGGCCGCGTACATGGCATTGGCTCCTGCCTGGACCAGGCACCACAGAACTGTCATGACGGCCACGTTCGGAGCGCCTGCCAGCGCAACGAGCGCCGTCGCTCCCAGAATGGCGCCGACAACGACCCAGGGAACCCGACGGCCAAAGCGGGAAGCGGTCCGGTCGCTGAACGCCCCGAACAACGGGTTTGCCACCAGGGAAACTACTGCACCGCAGCCGGTAACCAAGGCCAGGATCGCTTCCTTCTGCCCCTCATCGAAGTGGGCAGCCTGCTGGCCCAGGAGCACTTGCAACGGCCCAAAGAATGCCGCGTTGATACCCAGGTTCACCAGGACGACGCCGGTGATCCACACCGCCCGGACTTTTTCTACTGGTTCCAGGAGCGCCGAAGCGGGCCCATGACCGGGCTCGAACGGATGTGGTTCCGGCACGTCGGACTGGCTCATTGCTGGTTTCCCCCTATGTTCGACGATCCCGAACCATTCAATGACTGCACCCAGCCTAGCGGTGCGGCAGTGCGCCCCATTTAGTGAGCCCTCTTCGGCGACCTTCCTCCGACGTCGTAGGCCTTCTGAAAAAGAATTAAGTACTTCCGGGAATCAAACTGGCATTAGGATAGTTACTGAAAGCAACTATCGTGCTTATTCCCCTCCCTGCCACCTTGGAGTAGATATGTCCAAATCCACGCCCGTCAGGGCCGCTGGTGAAGTGCTGACCCATCGTCAGACGCTCACCGTCATGGTAGGACTCATGCTCGGCATGTTCCTGTCATCCCTGGACCAGACCATCGTGTCCACGTCCATTTACACCATCGCCAACGACCTTGACGGATTGTCCCTCCAGGCGTGGGCCACCACCGCGTACCTCATCACCTCGACCGTCAGCACTCCGCTGTACGGCAAGCTCAGCGACATCTTCGGACGACGCCCGCTGTACCTCACGGCCATCGTGATTTTCCTTGCCGGCTCCCTCTACGCCGGCTCGGTCCACTCCATGACCGAACTGGCCGTGGCCCGCGGCATCCAAGGCCTTGGCGCCGGTGGCCTGCTGGCTCTGGCCCTGACCATCATCGGCGACATCGTCGCGCTGAAGGACCGGGCCAAGTACCAGGGCTACTTCATGTCTGTCTTCGGTGTCTCCTCCGTTTTGGGCCCTGTGATTGGCGGTGCCTTCGCTGGTGCTTCCAATATCCTGGGCTTCGATGGCTGGCGCTGGGTCTTCTTCATCAACCTGCCCATCGGCTTGGCGGCACTCGTGGTGGTCTTCCTCCACCTCCATCTGCCTGCCCGGCACGTCAAGCAAAAGATCGATTACTGGGGCGCGGCTGCCATCACCTTGGCCATCGTCCCCCTCCTCCTGGTCGCCGAACAGGGCCGCACATGGGGCTGGTCCTCTGGTGGTTCATGGCTTTGCTACGGACTCGGCGTCGTAGGCATTGTGGCGTTCCTGCTGATCGAACGCGGTGCGGGCGACTACGCATTGATCCCCTTGCGCCTCTTCAAGAACGTGACCTTCGGGTTGTCGTCCCTGTTGAACTTCATCATCGGCGTGGGCATGTTCGGCGCTATCGCCATGCTGCCCATGTACTTGCAACTGGTTAAGGGGCTTACCCCCACCCAGGCAGGCCTGATGATGATCACGTTCACTGTCGGAATCCTGTTCGGCTCCATTACTGCCGGGCGGACCATCTCCTCTTCGGGCGTTTACAGGGTCTTCCCGATCCTGGGCACCGCGATACTGGCAAGTGCGGCCGGCGTTATGGGCTTGGTCCTCGGAGTAGATACAGGCCTGTGGGTTCCCGGGCTGATCGCTGTGTTCTTTGGTGTGGGCCTTGGCTTCTGCATGCAGCCGCTCACCCTCGCGATGCAGGTCTCCGTGCCGCCGAAGGACATGGGAGTAGGTACGTCCACGGCCGCGTTCTTCCGGTCCATGGGCGGAGCAGTAGGCACGGCAGTGTTCATTTCCATGCTGTTCAGCACGGCTGCGGACAAGATCGCCAACGGCATGAAGACTGCAGCAGCCAGCCCGGACTACCTGGCTGTCATGCATGATCCGGCAGTCGCGTCCGATCCCGCCAACGCGAAGCTGTTTGCTTTCTTCAAGAACGGTGCCAGCAACGATTCCTTGAACGACACGAGCTGGCTGCACTCGGCAAACAGCACGCTCACCCGGCCGATTACAGAGGGCTTTGCCCAGTCGATCGACGTCGTCATGCTCACCGCTGCCGGCCTGATGATCGTCGCATTCCTGATCAGCTTCGCGTTGCCCAACAAGAAGCTGACGGACCCGAAGGCTGCGGCCAAGGACTCCGTCCCGGCCCACTAGGGAATCAGCACAAAGGGTTTTCATCCCTGAACAAAGCGGCAGGCGGCCTACGGGCCGCCTGCCGCTTCTTCGTTGGTTCCGCGTGACTGGCAGTTGGTGGAACTCCATGCCACACTGTGTAGCGCGAGTGCGCCGGCATCCCAGCCGGAGCAGCCAATGACGTCCCGCAGCCGCTTCCACAAGACCAGCATCAGGGAGTTCCATTGTCCAAACCCAGTACCGAAGCCACTGCGCACGTTTCCCGGAAAGTGATCGGCTTGGCAGTCGCCGGTGCAGTGGGCGGCTTCCTTTTTGGCTTCGATTCTTCCGTGGTCAATGGGGCCGTGGATGCTATGAAAGCCCAGTTCGCCCTTGGCGAGGCGGTGACAGGTTTTGCTGTTGCCGTCGCTTTGCTCGGTTGCGCAGTTGGCGCGTACACGGCCGGTCGGGTGGCAGACCGCTACGGTCGCATCCCCGCCATGAAGCTTGGCGCGGTCCTCTTCTTGGTGAGCGCGGTAGGCACAGGGCTTTCCTTCGGCGTGTGGGACCTCATCTTCTGGAGATTGGTGGGTGGCTTAGGCATCGGGCTCGCGTCCGTGATCGCCCCCGCGTACATCTCCGAGATTTCCCCGCGCCACGTCCGTGGGCGGCTGGCCTCGCTCCAGCAGCTCGCCATCACCACAGGCATCTTCGCGGCGCTGCTGTCCGACGCCGTTCTGTCCAACTCCGCGGGTGGGGCAGGGTCAGAGTTTTGGTTGGGCATTGAGGCCTGGCGATGGATGTTCATCGCTTGCGCTGTGCCCGCAGCGGTCTACGGGTTGATCGCCTTCCGCCTTCCGGAATCCCCGCACTTCCTCGTCCTCAACGGCAAGGAGGACAACGCCCGGGAGGTTTTCGAGCGCCTCATTCCCGGTGACGACGTCGAGCGCCACATCCGCGAAATCCGTGAGTCCATTCAAGAAGACAAGCTCTCCAGCAGGAAAGGCTCCCTGCGGGGCAAGCGGTTCGGCCTGCAACCGGTGGTTTGGATCGGCATCATCCTGTCCGTCCTGCAGCAGTTCGTTGGGATCAACGTCATCTTCTACTACTCCACTACATTGTGGAAAGCCGTGGGCTTCCATGAGAAGGACTCGTTGACGATCTCTGTTGCCACATCGATCACCAACATCCTGGTGACGCTCGTGGCCATCGCCCTGGTGGACCGCGTGGGCCGCAGGCCCATCCTGCTCACGGGATCCATCGGCATGGCTCTTTCCCTTGGCGTGATGGCTTTGGCATTTTCATCAGCAACCGGTTCGGGAGCCAACATCAGCCTGCCCGGCGGTTGGGGCCCGGCCGCCCTGATTGCAGCCAACGTGTTCGTGGTGAGCTTTGGCGCGTCCTGGGGCCCGCTCGTTTGGGTGCTTCTTGGCGAGATTTTCCCCTCGCGCATCCGTGCCCGCGCTTTGGGCTTGGCGGCTGCCGCCCAATGGATCGCCAACTTCGCCGTCACACTCAGCTTCCCCGTGATGGCAGCAGGTTCGCTGCCCCTCACGTACGCCATGTACGCAGCGTTTGCAGCGGCGTCGTTCTTCTTTGTGATGTTCAAGGTCCCCGAAACGAACGGCATGTCATTGGAACAAGCCGAGACCTTATTCGTCCCTAAAGGCCGTAACGTCCCACCCCTGCCGACCACCGCCGGCGACTCCCACTAGAAAGCGCAGAGCGCGCTGCGAGATGGATCTCACAACGCGCTCTGCCGCTACTTGGTGGGGGTTTACACGAGATGCGGCTCGTGCGACTTCAGATAGCTCCGGCCCCCGAAAGCGATGAGGATCGCCACCACCATGGCAACTGCGCCGGCGAAGAACGGGACCTGCGGGCCGAAGTGCTCACCAAGCTGCGCCGCCATGAACGGGGCCAGCGCGCCACCCATCCAGCGCACGAAGTTGTAACCGGCCGAGGCAATGGGGCGGGGTGAATCCGAGACACCCATGGCAAGTTCGGTGAAGATCGTGTTGTTGATCCCCAGCAGGGCGCCGGCCGCAATGACAAGCACGACGACGGCGGGCACCGAGTGCCCCGCTGCCAGGCCCAGCCCGATCAGGTCCAGCATGAGCACCGCAAGCGTTCCCGTCAGGACTTTGACCGCCCCGAAGCGCTTTTGGAGCGCAGGAGCCACAAACACCGAGAACACAGCAACGGCCACGCCCCAACCGAAGAACACTCCCCCGATGCCGTAGGCGTCCATGCCCAGGATGAAGGGCGTGAAGGCCAAGATGGTGAAGAAGCCGTAGTTGTAGAACAAGGCACTGGCGGCGGTGGTACGCAGGCCCTTGTGGCCGAGGGCAAGGAGCGGGTCACGCAGACGCGATTTGGTAGCGGGTGCGGGAGTTTTGGGGAGCAACGCGAGGAGCGCGATGAAGGCCGCAGCCATCAAAGCAGCGGTTCCAAAAAACGGTGCACGCCACTGCCATCCACCCAACAGCGCGCCCAGCAGCGGGCCGAGTGAAATGCCCAAGCCAAGCGCTGCCTCGTAGAGGATGATCGCGGTTCCCGTACCACCGCTGGCCACTCCGACAATCACGGCCAGGGCCGTTGCTACGAACAGGGCGTTGCCGAGGCCCCAGCCGGCGCGGAAGCCCACCAGTTGCCCGACGCTGCCGGACAAACCGGACAAGGACGCGAACACCACGATGATCACCAGGCCGATCAGCAGCGTCTTCTTGCCTCCGATCCGGGAGGAGACGAAGCCACTGATCAACATGGCTACTGCTGTAACCAGGAAGTAGCTGGTAAACAGGAGCGAGACCTGGCTGGTGGAAGCCTGGAGGTTCTTGGCGATGGCCGGGAGGATGGGGTCCACAAGCCCAATGCCCATGAACGCGAAGACGGCGGCGAGGGCAGTTGCCCACACCGCCTTGGGCTGCTTAAGGAACGAGGCTTTTTCGGCCTCAAGGGTGGATCCGGCGCTTGCTGAGGCGTCAGCCAGCTGGCGTGACATGAAAGGCTCCTTGTCGGTTTGCATCTAGTTTTGGAAGGCGCTGTTGAGTTTGCTGATGACGGGCAGCGCAGCTTCGAGCTGTTCGATTTCCTCGGTGCTTAGGTCTTGCAACAGCCCGGCGACCATGGCGTTACGGCGCTGGTTGGCGGATTCGACGGCGGAACTTCCGGCGCTGCTGATAACCACCCGGACTGCGCGGGAATCATCCGCATCCGGCTGCCTGCCGACCAGTCCGGCACGTTCGAGCTTGATGATCTGTTCAGTGGCGCTTGGGACCCTGATGCCCAGGTTCTTGGCGATGTCCCCCACGCGGAGGCCGCCGTCGTAAATCATCGATAACAGGCTGAGTTGCGCGGCAGTAAGTTCGCCCTCGGGGTCCAGCCGGCGGAACATATACACGCCTAGCCGGAGGGCTTCACGGAAGCCCTTGGCGAGTTCCAGAAGACGAGGATCAAAATTACCGTTCATACTTAGGTAGCCTAATAGTTAGGACCCCTAACAGTCAAGCCTTCAGAGTGTGTACTCGCACCCACCCCGTCAAGCAACCTCGGGTTATCAGTATTGCTAAGTAGTGGTACCTAGTTTTACTATGTAGTGGTAGTTAGCAGTACTGAGTAGCAAGGAGGTGTCCGATGGGCAAGCAAATGACCGAGATGCTCAAGGGCACGCTGGAGGGCATCGTTTTAGCTCTCTTGACCGGAAACCCCGCCTATGGGTACGAGATCACCACCTCGCTCCGGGCCCAGGGCTTCACCGAGATCGCTGAGGGCACCGTGTACGCGCTGCTGGTCAGGATCGAGCAAAAGGGCCTGGTGGACGTGGAGAAGCGACCATCCGAAAAGGGGCCGTCCCGCAAGGTGTACACGCTCAACGCCCGCGGCGAAAAAGAACTCAACGAATTTTGGAACACCTGGAGCTTCTTGTCCGAACGGCTTGAACAGCTCCGCAGGGAAGGAAACTGACATGGCGGCAAAGTGGATCGAGTTGGTGACCGGCTCGCTCGAACAGAAAAAGCAGTACAAGCAAGCCAAGGCCCGGATGGAAGCCCTCCCGCAGCCTTACCTTTCCGTGGCCACGGCGTTCAACCGCTACCTCATGTACTACGCCGGTGTCACCGAGGGCGACACTATGGTGCAGATGTTCTCGGATCTCGCGGACCTCTGGGAACGCGCCGCCATCGACGGCACGCCCGTCAGCGAGATCGTGGGCGAAGATTCCGTCGAGTTTGCCGAGAGCTTCGCTCAGGCCTACGGCGGGAAACGCTGGATCGATAAGGAGAAGGCCCGTCTCACTGAAGCAGTCGACAAGGCGAAAGAGGCTGAGTCATGACCGCAACGGCTATCCACGTGCGCGGTTTGGAGAAATCGTACAAAGATCTCCATGTGCTCCGCGGCGTCGACTTCGAGGTGGCCTCCGGCACTATCTTCGCCCTCCTCGGCTCCAACGGCGCCGGCAAGACGACGATCGTGAAGATCTTGTCCACGCTGCTGAAAGCGGATGCCGGTTCAGCCGCCGTCGAGGGTTTCGACGTCGTGGGCGACGCCAGGCATGTACGGGAGTCCATCAGCCTGACGGGGCAATTCGCGGCTGTGGATGAAATCCTGACCGGCAAGGAGAACCTGGTTCTCGTGGCTAGGCTGCGGCACGTAGGGAACCCCGGCCACGTTGCCGAGGACCTGCTGTCACAGTTCGACTTGGTGGATGCGGGCTCCCGCCGGGTCGCCACGTACTCGGGCGGGATGCGACGGCGGTTGGACATCGCCATGAGCCTCATCGGCGACCCGAAGGTGATCTTCCTCGACGAGCCCACCACCGGCTTGGACCCCGAAGCCCGCCTCGAGGTCTGGCAAATCGTGAAGAAGCTGGCCAACCAAGGGACCACGGTCCTGCTCACCACCCAGTATCTCGACGAAGCGGAGCAACTCGCGGACAGGATCGCCATCCTGCACTCGGGGCGCATCATCGCGAACGGCACCCTGGCCGAACTGAAAGGCCTGTTACCGCCAGCCAAAATCGAATACGTCGAGAAGCAGCCGAGCCTAGAGGACATCTTCCTGGCGCTCGTCGGCAACAGGGCGTCGGTGGGCGATAGGGCGTCAGCGGGAAGCCGGGAATCTGTGGAGGACATGTCATGAGCACCCACTTCTTCTCCGACACCTCAGTGTTGCTGGGGCGCTCGTTGCGGCATATTTTCCGCAGCGTGGACACCATCATCACCACTGCGATCACCCCGATCGCGATCATGCTGCTGTTCGTATACGTACTCGGCGGAGCCATCAAAGCAGGCACGGACAACTACGTGAACTACCTGTTGCCCGGCATCATCCTCATCGCGATCGCTTCCGGCATCGCCTACACCGCCTTCAGGCTCTTCATGGATTTGAAAAGCGGTATCTTCGAGCGGTTCCATTCCATGCCCATCTCCCGCTCCTCGGTCCTGTGGGCCCATGTGCTCACTTCCGTGATCGCCAACCTCCTCTCGGTGGTGATCATCGTGCTGGTGGGCCTACTGATGGGCTTCCGCACCTCGGCCGGTCCCTTGGCGTGGCTCTCTGTGGGAGGCATCCTGATCTTGTTTACGCTCGCCCTGACCTGGGTCGCCGTGATCGCGGGACTCGGCGCCAGCACCATCGAAGGGGCCAGCGCCTTCTCCTATCCCCTGATCTTCCTGCCATTCGTCAGCTCTGCTTTCGTGCCTACCGAGACCATGCCAGGACCGGTCCGCTGGTTCGCAGAGAACCAACCCGTTACCTCGATCGTGAACTCCATCCAGGACCTGTTTGCCCAGCGTCCGGTGGGAAGCGATCTCTGGATCGCCCTCGCTTGGTGTCTGGGAATCCTCGTCATCGCATACGCGTTCGCCAATGCCGCGTACCGCCGCAAAATGGCCTAAGGCTGAGCTGAAAAAACTCCCCGACGGAGGCCAGCGAGCGCACTCGCTTCCCCGCCGGGGAGCTTCACGAAACACAAGTACCGGACGCCTACACTTCGGCTTGGCGGTCCTCTATGAGCTTCTTCACCGCCGGGAACAGCGGGTGCTCCGGCTTCAGTTCCGTCAAGCGTTCGACGGCGGCACCCGGCTCCAGCTCGGAAAGTAACTTGCCCAGCTCCACCGCTTCGACATCAGAGGCATCATCAAAGCGCAGCGCCGCAGACATTGCCGCGAGCAACGCCACAGGAGTGACGCCACGTTCGGCCAACTCCGCCGCAGGCCCGACGAAGCGCTCGTGGCGTCCCAGCTTCCGCAGGGGTGCCCGGCCTACCCGGATCACGGTATCCGGCAGGTAAGGGTTGCTGAAGCGGGACAGGATCTTCTGAACATACGCTTCCTGCTCCGCCTCGGCGAAACTGTGCTTGGCAACCAGGAGCTCCTTGGTTTCTTCCAGTACCGCCCGAACTTTGGCGGCCACGGAGGCATCGGCCATGGCGTCCGAAATTTTCTCCAGGCCCGCCTGGTAGCCGAAGTAAGCCGCGGACGCATGGCCGGTGTTGACCGTGAAGAGCTTGCGTTCGATGTACGGGCCGAGCTCGTCCACGAACGTCGCTCCCGGAATCACCGGTGCATTGTCCCCGAAGGGCGTGCGATCGATGACCCACTCGTAAAACGTCTCCACCGTGACGTCCAGGCCTTGGCCCGGAGCTTGGTTGGGAACGATTCGGTCCACGGCGGTGTTGGCGAACACGGCCACACCGCCCAGGTCGCCTGCCGAATCATCCCACGCAGCCCTGACCTCGGTGCGAAGAAGATCCGTGGCGTTGATCGCGTTCTCGCACGCCATCACCTGCAGGGGAGGCAACGATGTGGAACGGGCAGCCAAGCCGCGGGCGATGACTGGAGCCACGAACTTCAGGATGTGCGGGCCCACCGCAGTGGTGACCACATCCGCCGTCGAGATTTCCTCCACGACCGCAGCCTCCTGCGTTGCCGAGTTCAGGGCACGGAACCCTTCCACGGTTTTGACGGCAGGATTTTCGCCGACCTCGTGGACGTCATAACTTTCAGCCGAGGCCAACTGGCCGATCAGCGCATCAGCGACGTCAGCGAAAACCACCTCATAGCCGGCCTCGTGAAGCAGCAGCCCCACGAAGCCGCGGCCGATGTTTCCTGCCCCAAAATGGACTGCCTTCACTATGCGTTGACCTTTCCGAACAGTTCCAGGACTTCATCCACCGTTGTGGCTTCCTCCAACTGCGCCACCTGGGCTTTGTTGGTGAAGATCTTGGCAATGGAGGACAGGATGTGGAGGTGTTCGTTGTTGATACCGGCGACGCCGACGACGAACTTCACCTGCTTGCCTCCCCAATCGATACCCTCGGGGTAACGGATGATGGAAACGGCCGAGTGCTTGATGTGCTCTTTGGCATCGTTGGTGCCGTGCGGGATGGCAAGGAAGCTACCCATGTAGGTGGATACGGATTCCTCGCGTTCGTGCATGGCGTGGACGTAGCTCATGTCCACGGCACCACGGTCAAGGAGGAGTCGGCCGACTTCGTCGATGGCCGCGTCTCGGTCCCGGGCGGACCCGAGAAGCACCACGCTGTCCCTGAGCAGGATGTCCTTGCCTTCGACGCCGGCAGCCGGTTCCGCGGCATGCGCTCCCTGATTGGCGGGTTCGGCGGGAGCCGTGGCTCCTGCGTCCTCGGAATTGCTGGTGCGCACCAGATCCACAATCTCGTCGTACCTGGGGCTGTTCATGAAGTTGTCCACCGAGAAGTGCATGGCACTGGAAGTCCTCGGCTGGGCCCGTTCGGTCAGGTCCTGGTGAGTAACCACGACGTCGTAAGTATCGCTCAAGTTGGCAATCGCGGAATTGGTCACCTTGACCTCCGGGAAGCCGGCGGCCTTGATCTTGTTGCGCAGGACCGATGCGCCCATGGCGCTCGAACCCATGCCGGCATCGCAAGCGAACACGATGTTCTGGATGGGGCGGGTGAGGACGTTGCCATCACGGCCCCCGGCCCGCTCACCAACCAGTGCCGAGGAAACCGAGCTCTTCTTGCCCTTCATGGCTTCCATGCGGGACGTGGCTGCCGTCAGGTCGTCGTCGCCCTTGTCCTTGGAGGTGCGCAGGATCACCGACGCGATCAGGAAGGAAACCGTGGCGGCGAGGATGACCGCCAGGATGACGCCGACATAACTGTCACGCGAGGTCTGGGCGAGGACGGCGATGATGGAACCTGGTGCAGCCGGTGCCACGAGGCCTGAGTTGGTGATGGCCAAGGTAGCGATACCGGTCATGCCGCCGCCAATGGCGGCCAGGATCAGTATCGGCTTCATCAACACGTACGGGAAGTAGATCTCGTGGATCCCACCGAGGAAGTGGATGAGCGCCGCGCCGGGAGCCGACGCCTTGGCAGCACCACGGCCGAAGAACATGTACGCCAGCAAGATGCCAAGGCCCGGGCCGGGGTTGGCTTCGAGCAGGAACAGGATGGACTTGCCGTGATCCAGGGACTGTTGGATGCCCAGCGGCGTCAGGACGCCGTGGTTGATGGCGTTGTTGAGGAAGAGTACTTTGGCGGGCTCAATGAAAATGGATGTCAGCGGCAGCAAGCCGTTATCCACGAGGAACTGGACCACGTTTCCAGCTACGGTGGTGAACAACTTCACAACAGCTGACAGACCATAGAAGCCGCCGAGGGCCAGCGCGGCGCCCCAGATTCCAGCGGAGAAGTTATTCACCAGCATCTCAAAGCCGGGACGGATCTTGCCGTCCCACAAGCGGTCGAGCTGCTTGATGGTCCAGCCACCCAGCGGCCCCATGATCATGGCACCGATAAACATCGGGGAGCTGGTTCCCGCGATGACGCCCATCGTCGCGATGGCACCCACCACGCCGCCGCGGACGTCGTAGACCATCCGGCCGCCCGTGTAAGCAATCAGCAGCGGGAGGAGGTACGTCACCATGGGCCCGACGAGGCCCACGTTAGGGGCACCATCGGCGTTAGTACCGAAGCCACCCAGGGCAGCTACGGGTATCCACCCCTTTTCGATGAACAGGGCCGTGATAAGGCCCCAGGCAATGAACGCGCCGATGTTGGGCATGATCATGCCGGAAAGGAATGTTCCGAACTTTTGGACGCCAACGCGCACGCTGGTGCGGGGCTTCGCAACGGTCTCTGTTGCCATGTGAATTCCTAACGTGTGTCCCGCTGCGGCGCGGGGTCAGTCGATATAGATCGAGAGATAACAGCCTTAGGAGCTGCTGGAAATACGGTGGAGCCATTCAAGGAAGAGCTTTAATTCAGAACTGGAAAGCTGGTCCGAATGCGAGGCCTGCAATGCCGCATTCAGTGCGATTGCCGCAACAACTACCGATGACTTGCCTGAGTCGTCCGTTGCGGCGCCACGGGCGGTGTCCGTGGAGACGGCAAAGATCATGGAATCCCGGGTCATCGTTGAGAGCTCGAGATTCCGGTCCTCTACCGGTTCGGCGATCAACATGAGCGTGACACCCACGTTGGCCGCCAAAATGCTGCGTGCCGCTTCGCGGGGCGGCACATTGATCTGGCCTGCGATGGCCGCCTTGTTCAGCATCTCCTCCAGGAGCGCCTCAGCATCGGCCACGATTGCCGGGCGGCTTTCCGGCCGGATATTGCCGAACATCACCAGATACAGATGGGGCTGGGTGAGCCCGAACTGGACGTGGTTATCCCACATCCGCCGGACGTCCTCCAGGGGCTCCCCGGACGGCGCAAAATCCCGTTCCCCCGCCACGTATTCTTCGAAACCGGCGGAAACGACGGCGTCAAAAAGACCTTCTTTGTCGCCAAAGTGGTGGTAGAGCGTAGGGGCCGTGACTCCGGCGAGCTTGGTGATCTGGCGCGTTGAGACCGCTGACCCCTCCGAATTCGCCAGCAATTCGGCAGCTGCACGAAGCAACCGAATTTTCGGCGGAAGCTGGTCATCGAAACTCATAACCGCTACCCTAACACCTATAGCGTTGCTATATGAAGTGGCTCACAAGAGTATTTTGTAAGCTAATCCCGTAGGCTCCCGATGCCGTCGTCGGCGGGTTGAACCAACAAGCAGGAACAGAGGATTCAGTGCAGAATTTCCAAGGCGTCGGGGTCAGCCCTGGCCGCATCATTGGTTCCGTCCGCCAGATGCCAAAGCCGGTGAGCGAACCGGCGTCGGGCGAGCGCCTGGCCGCGAACACCAGCCCGGAAGACGCCGTCGCAGGCCTGAAGGCCGCCGCGCAGTCCGTGCATGACGAACTCAAGCGGCGCGCGGACTCCGCCTCGGGGGACGGCAAAGCGGTGCTGGAAGCCACGGCCCTGATGGCCAAGGACACCATGCTCCTGAAATCTGCCGCGAAGCTGATCAATGCCGGTTCGTCGGCAGAGCGGGCCATCTGGGAGGCCGGCGCCTCGGTCTCCGAAATGCTGCACAACCTGGGCGGCTACATGGCCGAGCGCGCTACCGATGTGCTGGATGTCCGCGCCCGAATCGTGGCCGAACTCCGTGGCGTCCCTGCACCCGGCATCCCCTCCTCTGACACACCTTTCATCCTGGTCGCTGAAGATCTGGCACCGGCAGACACCGCGACGCTGGATCCCGCAGTGGTCCTGGCACTGGTGACATCCGGTGGCGGACCCCAGTCGCACACGGCAATCATTGCCCGCTCGCTGGGGTTGCCCGCGGTAGTCGCAGCCCAGGGTGTCGACGCCATCGCCGACGGCACAGAGGTGTACGTGGACGGCGCGGCTGGATTTGTCGCAGAGTCGCCTTCGGGTGAGCATCGGGCTGCGGCCACAGCCTGGGCGGAAACCTCCGCCACCCTGGCGGAATTTGACGGCAACGGCACGACGGCGGACGGCCACTTGGTGCCGCTCCTCGCCAACGTGGGCGGAGCCAAGGATGCCGTGGCAGCAGCAGGCCTCGGGGCGCAGGGTGTGGGACTGTTCCGCACCGAATTCTGCTTCCTGGAGCGGGACACCGAGCCATCCGTCGATGAACAAGCAGCGGCGTACAAGGCCGTGTTTGACGCCTTCCCGGGCAAGAAAGTTGTCCTCCGCACCTTGGATGCCGGGGCCGACAAGCCGCTGCCATTCCTCACGGACGCCAGCGAACCCAACCCTGCCCTCGGCGTTCGTGGCTACCGCACCGACTTCACCACCCCGGGCGTCTTGGAGCGCCAACTTGAGGCGATCGCCCGGGCTGCCTCCGAGTCCGAGGCAGATGTGTGGGTCATGGCCCCGATGATCTCCACCGCCGCCGAAGCAGGACGCTTTGCTTCATTGTGCGCTGCCGCCGGAATCCAGACCCCGGGCGTCATGGTGGAAGTTCCCTCTGCCGCCCTCACGTCCGCCGCGGTTTTGCGCGAAGTAGAGTTCGCCTCCCTGGGCACCAACGACCTCACCCAGTACGCCATGGCCGCCGACCGCCAACTCGGGCCCCTCGCCGAGCTCAACACGCCCTGGCAGCCGGCAGTTCTCCGCCTGGTGCAGCTCACCGTGGAAGGTTCGACGCTCGAAGGATCCGGCCGGGAAGGCGACAACAAACCGGTAGGAGTCTGTGGCGAGGCGGCAGCGGACCCGGCACTCGCCGTCGTGCTTACCGGGCTGGGTGTCACCACGCTGTCCATGACGGCGCGCTCGCTAGCAGCGGTGGGGACGGTGTTGAAGACGGTCACGCTGGAACAGGCCCAAGAGCTCGCCCGCTTGGCGCTCTCGGCCCCCAGCGCCATCGAAGCCCGCGATTGGGTGCGCGCAAAGCTCCCCGTGCTGGACGAGCTCGGGCTTTAACAGTCCGGCCGCCCTGCCCGTTTCGATGCTTCGCTGCGGAGCATGCCGTGCGAACGGCACTGCCCGCAGCGGGCCATCGAATTGGGCACGTCCGCACCCGTTGGACGCCACACGCTAGGCTTCTGCCATGGCATTGATAGCTCCCCGCGTCACGGCAGGCCTTCCCGCCGACGACGCCAGGAATCTCGCGCGTTCCCTCCAGGACAGCAACGACGTCACGGTGTTCGTGGACGGTACTGTCCACCGCCTGCCCGGCCAGGCAAGGGACGCCGTCGTGGACCTCTTGGCACGGCTTGGCCGGGGTGAAACGGTGACGGTCAGCAGCGTGGAGGAAATGCTCACCACGTCCCAAGCTGCGGAACTGGCCGGCATCTCGCACACCTACCTGCGCAACATGACGGATCGTGGCGAAATCCCGGTGGAATACAGGGGAACGCATCGTCGTATCCGGCAAGCTGCGATCATCGAGTGGCTGGAAAAGCAGAAACGCTCCGAGGCCGAGGCCGCCACCCCCGCGGAAACCGGGACCAAGGAAACGGGACCCAAGCACGCATGACAGCACTCCTCTCCGCCGACGTCGAAGCCTTGGGCCTGACCGGCCGGATCTACTGGGCCGACGGAACCCCTGCCCCAACTGCAGCACCCGCAACAGCGACAGCACCAACGCCCGCATCAAGCCACGGCAGCGCGAGCAGCGAGCCGGCCTACATCCTGATCCACGGCATCGGGGTATCGCACAGGTACCTCGCCCGGCTCCATGCGGTCCTTGGCGCGGGTTCCCCCACCTATTCCTTGGACCTGCCAGGCTTCGCAGGCACACCGAAGCCGGGACGGCGACTTCAGGTGGAAGATTACGGGGCGTTCATTGCCGAGGCCTTGGCGTCCTGCGGAATCGAGTCCTACGTCTTGGTGGGCCATTCAATGGGGGTGCAGTTCGCGATCGAGGCTGCCTTGCATGCACCGGAGCGAGCCGATCGGGTGGTCTTGATGGGCCCGGTGGTCGACGCCAAACACAAGAACCTGTGGCGCCAGTCCGTCGCGCTCGGCCTCGATGGCCTGCTGCGCGAGAGCCCGTCGTCCAACTGGTTGGTCATCAGTGATTACCTGCGTTGCGGACCCCGCTGGTACCTCACCGAGCTGCCCGTCATGATGCAGTATCCAACCCATGCACGGTTGGCCGGGATCACGGTGCCGGTGCTGATCCTCCGCGGAAGCCGCGACCACGTGGCCGGTCCGGAGTGGTGCTTGCAACTCTCCAGGACTGTCCCCCAAGGACGCCTGGTGGAGATTCCCGGCGTCGGACATGTGGCCCAGCATATGCGCCCCAAGGCAGTGGCCGATGCCATTCGCAGCTTCGTCTCCGCCACGGCCCGCCACCGCTGAGCGGCGGCCCCGGAAGCGTACGACGCCGGCCGGTCACCCCGCCTGCCCTTGTTGGGTCCGTGTTGCCCGGCTAAGCTTGCCATGTCAGCGCAATAGTAAGTTTGCTTACGAAAGGGTTGCTCGTGACCAAGGACTCGAAGGAAGAAACACAAGGCTTCGGCGTAACCGGTGCCAAGGGACCCGTGGACACCACGGCCCCAGCGGACAGCATCCATGAAGACCCGGACATGCGCCGGGATCGTGACGATGATCCCGCAGCCTCGGCAAACCCCGACCCCCTCAACGGCAACATCACCGGGTTGGAACCGGGAGGGGGCGTCCCGCCGGGTGAAACCCCGCCCGCCGAGGACAGCATGAGCATGGATCAAGGACACGACGAGTAACGCACGCCAGCGTGCCCGGGCTACGTGAGCTTCAGGATCTTGCCGAGATCGTAGTCGGCCGGTTCCTCCAGCTGCGAGTAGGTGCAACTGTCGGGTGTCCGGTCCGTCCGCCACCGCCGGAACTGGGTGGTGTGCCGGAAACGATCGCCCTCCATATAGTCGTACGCCACTTCGATCACCAGGTCAGGGCGAAGCGGGACGAAAGAGAAGTCCTTGCCGCCGCTCCACCTGCTCTGGGCCCCGGGCATCCTGGAACCACCCGCCGCTTCATCTTGCGTGGCCCACTCACCCCACGGATGGTCGCCGAGGTCCACTTGGTACGGTTCCAACTCGGCCACCAGGCTCTCCCGTTTGGCCATGGGGAACGATGCCACCACCCCCACGTGGTGAAGCCGCCCGTCGTCGTCGTAAAGGCCCAGCAGCATGGACCCGACGACCTTTGCCGTCTTGTGCCAACGGAAGCCCGCCACCACGCAGTCCGCGGTTCGCACGTGCTTGGTCTTGAACATGACGCGCTTGTTGGGTTGATATGTGCCGTCCAGTGGTTTGGACAGCACGCCGTCGAGCCCTGCGCCTTCCAGTTGGACGAACCACTCCTTGGCCCTCTCCAAGTCGGTCACTGCGGGGGTGATGTACACAGGGGGTTCGGCCGTGGAGAGTGCTTGCTCCAGGATTGCTCGGCGTTCCGAAAAAGGCCGGCCCGTCAGGTCGTCATCACCTAGGGCAAGGATGTCGAAGGCGACCAACGACGCCGGGGTCTTCTCCGCCAGCATCCGGACCCTGCTATCGGCAGGATGGATGCGTTGCTGGAGAACCTCGAATTCAAGCCTGTTGCCTTGGATCAGGACAATCTCGCCGTCGATGACGCACTTGTCCGGAAGGTTCCCCTGCAGCGCCGCCACAAGCTC
This sequence comes from Arthrobacter sp. efr-133-TYG-104, assembly GCF_030208915.1. Taxonomy (NCBI): domain Bacteria; kingdom Bacillati; phylum Actinomycetota; class Actinomycetes; order Micrococcales; family Micrococcaceae; genus Arthrobacter; species Arthrobacter sp. efr-133-TYG-104. The sequence continues at coordinate 58,912 of NZ_JARVTA010000004.1, read as the reverse complement.
CGGGAAATACCGGGTCATGGGCTTCTCATTCCGGCTGCCGAGGACTATCTCGTCCCCATCCTTGAAGACGATGGTCCGGAAGCCATCCCACTTGGGCTCGTAGTGCCCAACATCCGGGATGTCAGGGACTGACTTGGCGAGCATGGGCGAGACGGGCGGCATCACGGGCAGGTCCATAGGTCAATGTCTACCTGCCCTGGCCCAGTGAAGCTAGTGTTGGGCGATGGATATCCGGCCGTGTTGCGGGCGGGAGCCGTGACGGCCGCGCAGCCGTTACATTAATGTGACTTTGTTTTCCGGCTAGGGTAACTTCATAGGGCGACCCGGAACTCCGCTGGGCCGTTTCCGGGCTGACGCCGAGCTCTGCCGCAATCCGGGATTCCGCTAGACCCACGGCAGAGACGGGGGACCCAGTGTTCCGGGCTTGTTCCCCGACAAGCCCTTGGGGTGTAGCCGCCAACCGCGGCCGGACGGCCTCGTCCGAACCCGACAGCTAACCTCGAAGGCGTCGAGAGGCAACAACCATGTCCCCAACCATGGATCAGCCGCGACGCGCCCTGCGTGAGAGCGAGCGCGCCAAACCAACAGGCCGCCGTCGGGCGTCTACTGACAGTCCCGCACTTGCGGACCCGGCACTACCGATGACCCGTGCGGCACGGCGTGCCGCCGAGCGGCAACGCGAGCACGCTTCCGGCGTGGGCGTCGACGACGACGCCAGCCACGCCGAACGACCCGCCGCCGCTGGGCCCCAGCCCGTGCAAACCGCGTTCGAGCAAACCGCGACCGTCCCCGAGGCCCTGGCTGGAGAAGCACCGGCCGGAGCAGATCTGGCCGGCGACGATCTGGCCACAGTTCAGATTCCAGCCGTTCAGCCCGCCCCTACTGAAGCGACCGCGGAACCAGTCGCCGCAGCAGTCACGGCAGCCATCCCGCTCCAAGCTGCCGAGGTCTCTTCGTTTCCGCACCACCGGCCGCGCCAATACAGTCGCGAACCATACGCGGTACTACACAAGGCCGCGTCAGTCCGCCACATGAGCCAACGCATGGCCATGGTGGCAGGGGCATTGGGCCTGGCCTTGACTGTGGGCACGGTGGGCCACGCTCTCGATCTTCCGTTCTTTGGCAGCGAAAGCAAGGTCACGGACGCCAGTGGCGGCGGCGCCGGTGCCACGATCGCACAAACCACGGCCTCGATCTCCGGCGTGCCCGGCGGTTCCAGCGCCGCATCCGCTGTCGCTGCCTCGGCGGGTGCAACGCCTACTGCGGAGTCATCAGACGTCAGCCAAGCCGCCACTGTTTCGGGCGCGCCGGATACTGGGGCGTCGTCGTCGCCCGCGGCCTCCGGCACTCCCACAGTTTCCCTTGCGCCGCCGGTGTGGGTTCCTTCGGCAGCCCAACCAGCAGCGCCGGGCACGCCAGCCGCACCCGCGCCTGTTCCCGCCCAGCCAGTTCCTGCCCAGCCAGTTCCCGCCCAGCCAGTTGCGAGCGGCGCGGCTTCGGACAACGTTCCGACGACGCCGCCCACCTCGACGCCTACTGCCACCTCAACGCCGCGGCCTACTGCAACACCCACACCTCAGCCCACCGCCACCCAGGCCCCGAGCCCTGCACCGCAATCCTCGGGGCAGTCGGCGCTCGGATCCCTTCTCGGCACAGTCAAGAAGGCGCTCCGATGAGCCCTCGACTGCCTACGGCTTTCGGACACACTGGCTGGCATGGCCGGTACTGCCGCGCGAGCCGCACCGCCCCGGTTCGGGGCCGGCTTGGCCGCTGGAGTTGCCAACGGCTCCAGCGCTCCTGATAAGCGCAGGGCCGCAAGATTAGATCCGCGGTCTTCCGGCCCAACGCCGTGCCTTCAATGCCGCGTGCAACTCAAGCCGGACCGCACCATTCAAGGGATCCGCGCCAATGAGTTGCCGAATGCGGCCGAGCCTGTTGTAGATGCTGCTTCTGTGAAGGTGAAGCTTGGTGGCGACATCTTGGACCGAACTGTCGTTGTCGTAAAGGAGTTCCAGCACCGGTAGGAGTTCACCGTTGCGGTCGTGATCCTCCAAAGCGCGGAAATGCACACTGCCTGTGTCATCCCAGCCGCCCGGCGCCTGAAGTCGGTCGAAAAGTTGGTAAACGCCTACGGCCCTGACGTCCACGAGCTCGCCCAACGGCGGATCCACAGCGGCAGCTTGCGCAGCCACTTTTGACTGCCGGTACGCAGCGCCAAGTTGCCGGATCACATTGAACGGCTCGCTGATCCCCAAAATGACACGGTCCACGGTTCGTCCGGCGCGCTTGGCAAGCTCCAGCTGGTAGTGCACCAAGACCTGGGCGTGATCGGCCCTGCCGCCGGATTCGCGGAACAAAACCACGGAGTGGGTCTCTGTGCCGGCACTGAAGAGGGCCGGGTTGACCCCGATAGTGGACTGCAGCGCTGCCGAACGGTGCGTCAGGGTCGCGGCGAGGGGGTCGACGTCGGACCTCGCACCGTCCGCATCGAGGATGGTCACCAGCTGCCACGGACCCCGGCCTTGGATTTCCTTCCACCCCGCAACGGCTGCGACCGCGTTTGATTCCCCGCTGCAGGCCGCCATGAACTCCTGTTCCCGGCGTCGCCGGAATTCGGACTCTGCGGTGTTTGAATCGAGGAGCAAACCGGCCAACAGGTCCAGTTCGTCACGTACGCCCGGCAACTGGGCGAGTATCGCCGTCGCACTTTGTTCCTCGGCGTCTTGTTGCACCCAAAGGTAGCCAACCCGGAAGCCTCGCACAAGCAGGGGGACGCAGACGCGGCCCAACATGCCCAGTTCCTCGTTGGCGGGGACGACGACGGGGCGGACCGCCGTCGAGATTCCGTGCGATAGCTGCCACACGCTGACGTCGGAGGGAACCCGTTTACTGAGGAGGAAGTTCACGCGGACGCGATCGGCGTGGGATTGGTTGGAGCTGTACGCAAGAAGCAGCCCGTCGAGGTCTTCCAAGGACAGTCCCCGACCCAGTTTGGCCGCTATCTGTTCAACGATCTGCTCCACGTCCTGCTGCATCCCGAAAGCGTACCAACACCAGACGACACCTGACGGCCCAGCAATCGACAAATGTCGAACGTCGTACACAGAAAACCCTGATTTTCCGGGGTTTTCCCGTTACCGCTTTCAGGCAACGATGTCGCCTGCCTCACAGCCGGATTTATTCTGGAATCACAGCCCGCAGCAAGGATTCGGCCGAAAAAGGCCGCGAACAATGGAGCCCCCACATGATCATCGGCGTCCCCAAAGAAATCAAGAACAACGAATTCCGCGTAGCCATCACGGCCTCAGGTGTTCACGAGTTCCGCACCCACGGACACACGGTTCTGGTGGAGCGCGGCGCAGGCCTCGGCTCGGGGATCACGGACGAGGAATACTCGATCGCCGGCGCCGAGATCGTCAACGAAGCTGATGACGTCTGGGCCCGCGCTGACTTGGTCATGAAGGTCAAGGAACCCATCGCGGCCGAGTACCACCGCTTCCGCAAGGGCTTGATCCTCTTCACCTACCTGCACCTCGCCGCGGAACCGGAACTCACCGCCGAGCTCATCAACTCCGGCGTCACCGCGATCGCCTACGAAACCGTCCAAGACGGCCGGGCGCTTCCGCTGCTCGCTCCCATGTCCGAGGTCGCAGGCCGGCTTTCCGTGGTTGTCGGCGCTTCCTCGCTGATGGCCCCGGCCGGCGGTAAGGGCGTCCTCTTGGGCGGCGTACCGGGCGTCCGCCCGGCAAAGGTCGTGGTCCTGGGCGCAGGCGTGGCCGGAACCAACGCCGCCGCCATGGCCCTGGGCCTCGGTGCTGACGTCACCATCATGGACATCAACATCAACCGGCTGCGCGAACTGGATGCCCTTTACCAGGGCCGCCTGAAGACCGTTGCCTCCAACGCCTACGAGATCGAGAAGTCAGTAGTCGACGCAGACCTCGTCATCGGTTCAGTCCTGATCCCGGGCGCCAAGGCCCCCAAGCTCGTCACCAACCAGCTCGTAGCCCGGATGAAGCCCGGTTCGGTACTGGTGGACATCGCAGTTGACCAGGGCGGCTGCTTCGAGGATTCACACCCCACCACGCACCAGGAACCCACGTACAAGGTCCACAACTCGATCTTCTACTGCGTTGGCAACATGCCCGGCGCCGTCCCGAACACCTCCACCTACGCACTGACCAACGTCACCCTGCGCTACGCGGTGGCTCTGGCCAACCTGGGCGTCCGGGCTGCGTTCGATCGCGATCCTGCCCTCGCTGCCGGCCTCAACATCGCCGGAGGCCACGTGGCCCACCACTCCGTCTCCGAGGCACACAACCTGCCCCTCGTCACCGATTGGCACAGCCTGGTCTCTGCATAAGGACCTTCAACTCCCCGGATTGACACGTAAGGGCAATGTTCCCCAGGAACATTGCCCTTACGTGTTATCTCGCGGTGTTATCTCGCCGGGAGCGTGGGGACGCCAAGGACACCGGGCACGGCCGGGCTGGCCGGCACAGGGATGTCGGGTCGTTCCACAGGGGGAAGCTCAACACCTGGCGGGGTGACGGGTGCCGTCACCGGTGGGCTGGGAATGCTGAGATTGCCAGGATCAACGCGGGGTGAAGCCTTGGGGCTCGGGCGTGAAGCGCCTTCTCCGGGCGTGGAACGTGGGTCTGGGTGCGCGGCGCCGGACGGGCCGGGGTTAGCCGGCGCTGTCCCTCGGGCCGGGGCCGCCGGATGCGTCGCTTCGTTGACGGGAAGCGGATCCGGGGTACTGACAGCAGGCTCGCCCTGCCGGGGAGCCTTGCCGGATGCCGGGACCAACTGGGTGACCATGGAGCCGATCGCTTCGCCAACATGTTGGACTACGGCAGGGATGCCGCCCTCCGAGGCCGCTGCCGCCGTTGCTCCACCGGCCAGGGTTGCCACCACAGCGAAGCCTGCCAGCGCGGTTCGGCGCTTACGACGACGCCGGGCCGCGAGTTCGTCCTCGTTGGCGCAGGAAGCCGGGGCTGCCACCGTGGCGAGCACCGACGTCGGCACCTCCGACAATGCGGCAGGACCGTCCGCCGTCGTAAGTTTGCCGGTGACCGCTGCAGGGCCACTGACCATCAACGCGCGGACGGCAGCCGAGGGCGACGGCGGCGTGCTTGCCCAAGAGCGCAGTTCAAGTAATTCGGACCGGATGCCGCCGAAGTCGTCCGAGCACGCGTCGGCATCGGCGAGGAGGCGGTCGATGGCCTGCTCGTCGTTCATCCTGCGCCGTGCGGTTTCTTCACTCATTCTGAGCCGTTCCTTAGTAGTGCGCGCTTCTTCAACGCGCCCAGTGCCCTGCGTTGCAGTTGTTTCACGGCGCCTTGGGACTTACCCATGATCGCCGCAGTTTCTTCCACCGAGAGGTCTGCGACCACCCGCAGTGCAAGGACCTCGCGGTAGTCGTCGGCAACGCCGTGCAATAGCTCGGTAACCCCCAAGGAGCCAGCGCCGAAGGCTTGGTCTTCGGCGGACGGGGCCCTCCGGGTGTCCGTCTCGACCTCGTATGGCGCAGGTTCGGGCCTGCGCTCCCGACGACGGTAGTGATCCACCATCCGGGCATGCGCGATCGAAAACAGCAGGGTTTTTGCCCCTTGCAGCCCGCCTTGCAGGGTGTCGAGCCTTGGATACAGCGCGAGGAAAACATCTTGGGTGACCGCTTCGGGATCGTCCACTCCGCGCGCCCGGAGGTAACCGCAGACGGGCCCGGCGAACTCATTGTAGGCAGCAGTGAACAGCAGGGCGGGATCATGGTGGTCCGCCTGCACATATTCATCAACTAAAGGGTCAAGCACCCTAGGCTGCCTCCGTCCGCACAGCGAAGCTTCGCCGCGGCCTATGCCCGGCACCGTCGCTGCGGTCTGTCACGTAGCAGGGCTCCCTGTCCTAGCCAAGGAGCCCTGCCGTTAAACCGTAACCGCTACTTGCTTAGCGGACAGAATCCAGGGCTGCGCCCGGAACGGTCGGTACAGCGGAAGGCACCTGGGTGGGTACGGCCGGAACAGCGGGGGTCGCTGGGACGGCGGGTACAGCCGGAACGGCCGGGGTTGCCGGCACGGCAGGTACAGCGGACTTCACTGTAGTACCGGTAGCGGCGTCACCCTGCACGCTGGCGTCGGCCTTCAGGCCAGCTGCCTTGCCTGCAGTAACGACGGCCTTGCAGTGTGCGTCAACCTTGGTGTCGCCGCCCGCGGCAACAACCAAGGACTGGTAGCCAGGGACCTTGGTGTCGGCCTTCAGGCCGCCGTTCAGGAACGCGGTGCAAAGACCGAATGACTCGGGGGACGTGGCATCTTTGACGACGTCAGTCGCCTTGGCCTGGACGCCTGCGGCGGTGTTAGTCGCGTCAGTCGCCTTGCCCTTCGCGGCATCGGCGGCAGCGGTTGCGCGTGCTTCGGCACTTTCGACGGCGCCTGCCACGCGGGTCTTGGCGTCAGCCCCGGCGTCGGCTGCTTCTGCGGTCTTGGCGTCTACGGCGGACTTGGCAGCAACCGGTGCGGGAGCGCCGACGAGGTTGTGCGCGCCCTGCTGGATCTCAGTGGGAAGAGCACCGTTGAAAGCGGCGACGCCGGTTCCACCGGCAGCTACGGCTCCGACGGCCAGGACGCCCGCGGCGACTTTGCTGGTGGCGATAACAGTGAACAAGGACATGAAACCCTCCGACATACGGTGTGGATTGCCCCGGCAGCGATGGATCCGCTACCGGATGATCAGGTGCGGACGTGGCCCGCACACCCCTTACATCGTTCTTGGGTGCCATGAGGTTACGCGGTGTCGAAAATTCTTTTTCGTCCTGATCTCACGCCAGCCTCCGGGCCTGCTCAATGAGCCGGAGCACCGCAACCGAGTCGGCCGGATCCACGGGTACCGGACGCGCCGAGGTGATGCCGCCGTCGTTGAGCTTCTCGGCGAGTAACCGGTAAAACTCCGGATAGGCGCCGCGCTCCGTGGGTATGGTCCGCTGCTGCCCATCCACCTCGAGCGTGCCATGGTTTTCGGGAGGTTCGACGCCGTAGGCCGGGTGACTCGGCAACCCGCCCTTGCGGACAAACGGCTCCTGCGGGTCGCTGCCGAATTTCACGAACGCACCGCGGCTACCGAGCACCCGGAAGCGCGGTCCGTGCAGGTGGCTGTTGAGGTTGATGGTGACGTGGCTGATGACGCCGGACTCGTGCCGGAGGGTCAGGAAGACGTCGTCATCAGCATTTTCCTGCGGGCGGCGTGCCGCGATTTCCGCGTAGGTAACGGTTGCAGGCCCGAAGAATCGGAGCGCGAGATCCAGCACGTGCGTACCGAGATCGAACAGCACTCCCCCACCGTCCTCGGCTGTGGCACTGGCCTTCCACGCCTTGGCGATCTCCGGCGCCCACCGCTCCATGCCCGCCTCGAACCTGGTCACTTCACCCAGGGTGCCGGCGTCGAGCAGTTTCTGCACCGTGAGGGCGTCGCCGTCCCAACGGCGGTTTTGATAGACGGTGAGGACGCGCCCCAGGCTGGCGGCGAGTCGGATGAGTTCCTCACCGTCGGCGCTGTGGACCACGAACGGCTTATCGACGACAACGCCCAGGCCGGCTTCCAGCGCCGCCTTCGCCAGCCGATGATGGGTTGCGGGCGGTGTGCCAAGGACGATCAGGTCCAGTTCGTCCGCGAGCGCCACGAGGTCCTGTGGGGCGTCCACGATCTTGGCGTTCGGGTACCGTTTGGCGGCGTGGGCCTGCCTTTCGGGGTCCGACGTTGCGATGGCCGTGAGCTCATAGGAAGGGTTGCCGGCAATGTAGGGCGCGTGGAAAACGCTGCCCGATAACCCGAAACCTGCGATCGCTGTGCGGATAGGCCTGGAAGTCATGTGCCAAGGCTAGTTCAGGACACTCCACCATGGGGCCCGCGCCACCGGGCGGCTACGACACGGCAAAGGCCGGGAACCCTGCACCACCGTGAGCGGAGCGCGGAGTTCCCGGCCTCCAGAAAGCCGGGTCGGTCAGTTAAGAGCTACTTCTTGGCGCCCTTTTCCCAACCCAGGGTTGTCCAGTCAGGTACGTCCGAGAGGCTCTTGAACAGCGACGGGCCATAGTTGGCCAAGCCCGTGTGCACGAACTGGATCTCGGGGCCGTTCAGGACGGTACCCATGGAGTAGTACTTCGCCATGTGCGCCTTCTCGATGTCCATGGCGGCCTTGTTGCGCTGGGCGTCATCGGCCATCCCGGCGACGCTCTTGATCTGCGCATCAAGCTGGGGATCGCCGAGGCCATTTTCGTTGGTGCTGGAATCGTAATACTGCTTCACCGCATCCGTTGCGTCGGCACCCACGGTGTAGCCGGAGATAGTGAGGTCAAAGTCGCGGGTACCCAGGACTTTGCCAAAATCGGCGTCGCCGCGCTGATCGATTCCAACGTCCATACCGGCAGCCTGGAGCTGCTTTTGGAGGGTCTGCGACGTTGCTCCGATGGTGGGATCATCACCGAAGTTGGTGATCTTGAAGGAGACCGGCACGCCGTTCTTGGCCATGACGCCCTTGTCGTTCGGTGCGTAGCCTGCGTCCGTCAGGACCTTCTTGGCTGCGTCAGCCCCGGTGTCCTTGACAGGGTAGTTGTCCTGGTAATACGGCGAGAACGGCATCAGCATCATGGAGCCGGAGCTCTGTTCGGACCAGTTCAGGCCGTTGAAGCGTACGTCGCGGATGGCCTTGCGGTCGACGGCGGTGAAGATCGCCTTACGCACGGCCACGTCCGACAATGCAGGGCGCTTGGCATTAAGGTTCAGGCCACCGGCGAACAAGCGCTGCCCGCGGCGGATGTCGGTGTTCTTGGTGCCTTCCAGCTGTTTGTAACGGCCCAAGGTGCGTCCGTCCACAGCGTCGATTTCGCCGTTTTTGAAGGCGGCGATGCTGGCGCTGGGTTCCATCTGGCGCCAGATGACCTTGTCCAGGACAGGCTTCTGGCCCCACCACTTCTCATTCGGAACCATGGTGACCGTCTTGGCAGTCGTGTCATAGTTCTCTACTTTGAACGGACCAGCCATCCACTCGGGGTGCATGTTGCCCGCAAAGCCCTTGTTGAAGATTTCGGCGGTGTTGATGGCCGGGTGGATCAGGCCGAAGAACAATGAAGTCAGTGGGTAGACCGGCTGGGTGGTGGTGACAATGACTTCCTTGTCATTGGCGCCTGCCTTTACCGAGTCCACGAAGGGGTAGTTTCCGGCGGTGACGATGTCAATGGACTTGTCGTCTCCGCGGAGCATCTTCCAGGTGTTGATGAAGGTCTTGGCATCAATCGGCGTGCCGTCATTCCAGGTCGCTTTGTCGTTGACCTTGATGGTGATGGTCTGCTTGCCGTCCTTGACCTCACTCTTGATGTCCTCGCAGAAGTCCTTGTTCGGCACGGCCTTGCCGTCGAAGTCAAGCTTCCAGCAGCCACCAATGCCACCGCTGCTGATCGAAGCCATGTTGACCGGGGTCAACAAGGCGGAGGTGTCAGCACTGTTTCCCACATTGGAATTGATGTTGAAATCCGGACCGATGCTGCTGACAGGAAGCGTCACCGTGCCGCCCTGTTCCAAGTCCTTGGGGTCCTTGGCGTTGATGCTGATCAGTTTGTTGATGTCACCGCCTGCCTGTTGGGCCTGTTGGGAGGCCGGCCCCGACGGCGTTCCCCCACCGCAGGCGGTCAGCGTCAGCGCAGCTGCGAGCGCCACGCCGCCGATCGTCGTGTACTTCTTCATGGTTTGCCCTTCATTTTTTACGACTGGAAATCTTTGCGAGTTGAGTTCAGGGTGTCATCTCTGCGTCATTTGTCGTCAGGCATGCACCACCAGCATGTCGGCATCTATCTCTCCATCCGGGAAGAAGCAGGCGAATTCTTGTCCGTATGCCTCTTCTGAAGCCAGTGGCGGCTCCAGAGTAAGGCACTTCTCCTGTTTCGCGGCGGGAAGCGCAGCAAACACCGGACAACGAGTCGCAAAGTTACAACCTCGCGGGGCGTCCAGGGGGCTGGGGAGGTCGCCCTGGAGGATGATCCGTTCACGGGTGCGTTCAAGGTTCGGGTCCGGTACCGGGATGGCCGACAACAATGCCCGGGTGTAAGGGTGCCGCGGGTTGTCGAAGACCTCGTCCACGTCACCGGTCTCCACGATTTTGCCCAAATACATCACTGCCACCCGGTCAGAAATATGCCGCACTACAGACAGATCGTGGGCAACCATCAGGTAGCTCAGGCCCAGTTCGGCGCGGAGTTGGTCCAGCAGGTTGATGACGCCGGCCTGCACCGAAACGTCCAGGGCGGACACAGGTTCATCCAACACAACGAGCTTGGGGTTGACGGCGAGGGCGCGGGCGATCCCGATTCGTTGGCGCTGTCCGCCCGAGAACTGGTTGGGGAAGCGGTTAACGTGGTCCGGCTGCAGGCCAACCAGGCGCATTAGCTCCATGATCCGTTTCTTGATGGCAGCCTTGGGCATGCCAAGGTTTTCCAAAGGTTCGGCAAGGACTTCGTACACGGTGAAGCGAGGGTCCAGGGCGCCGGTGGGGTCCTGGAAGACCATCTGCATTTCCTTGCGCATGGCCATCTTGGTCTTGGAGTCCGTGGCCACCTTGTTGCTGACACCGCTGATGACCACCTCCCCTTGCTGGTCCGGGTGGAACTCCATGATCTCCAGCAGGGTGGTGGTTTTGCCGCAACCGGACTCGCCAACGATCGAGAGGCACTCCCCTTCGCGGATATCGAAGCTCAGCCCGTCCACGGCTTTTACCGTGCCGATCCGCCGCTTGATCAGGGCACCCTTGAGCAGCGGGAAGTGCTTCTTCACGTCTTTGAGTTCCAGGACTTTTTCGCGCTCGCCGCGGTCCACGCCGTCGAACTTTGATACTGGCTTGGCGGGCGCCCTGAAAATGTGGTGAGCGTCCGTTTCGCCGCCCAGTTCCTCAGCTTTGATGCAGGCGGCCCTATGGCTGGCGGCGGTCTTCGCATCGGTGCCGTTTGTGTTGGGCCTGTTTGCGAGGACACGCACGGACAAGAGCTCCGGCTCGCCGCCCAAGCAAGCGTCGCTGACGAGCGGGCAGCGCCCCGCGAAGGAGCAGCCGGTCACCGGAAGCGCCAAGTTGGGCGGTGCGCCTTCGATGGGAACCAACGACTGTTTGTTGGCGGTATCTACTCGGGGAACCGCTCCGAGCAGGCCCAAGGTATATGGCATCCGAGGGTTGTAGTAGATGTCCTCCACAGTGCCGGTTTCCACAGGCTTACCGGCATACATGACCATGATGTCATCGGCCATGCCCGCGACGACGCCCAGGTCATGCGTGATCATGACGACGGCGGCGCCGGTCTCCTCCTGTGCGGTGTGCAGGACTTCCAGCACCTGAGCCTGAATGGTGACGTCCAGCGCCGTCGTGGGTTCATCTGCGATGAGTATCCGCGGATCGTTGGCGATCGCGATGGCGATCATCACGCGCTGTCGCATGCCGCCGGAAAACTCGTGGGGGAAGGCCTTCAGCCGGTCCTTGGGGCTCGGGATGCCCACCATGCGCAAAAGTTCGACGGCGCGGGCTTCTTTGGCCTGTTTGCTCATGATGGGGTTGTGAACCGTGAGGGCTTCGACGATCTGGTTGCCCACCGTGTAGACCGGGGTCAAGGAGGACAGCGGGTCCTGGAACACCATGGCGATGTCGCTGCCCCGGTGTTTGCACATGGCCTTATCGCTGAGGCCCAGGAGTTCCTTTCCCCTGTACCGGACCGATCCAGTGATGTCCGCCGTCTCCGGAAGCAGCCCCATGATGGCCATGGACGTCACGGACTTCCCGGAACCGGATTCGCCCACGATGCCCAGGGTTTTACCGGGGAGGAGGTCGAAATCGACTCCACGGACTGCGTGGACCACACCGTTTTCCGTGTTGAAGCGCACGTTGAGGTCGCGGACGCTGAGGACGGCATCGCCGGGAGCGTAAAGTCCCACCTCACGGAGCCGCTCTGAAGGTGTTTGGGAGATATTGGTGCTCATTTGGTGGTCTTCTTTACTGTTCGTACTGCGGTCCGCTTGGCCCGGCCGATGGAACTGGAGCTGGGGTCGAACGCGTCACGGAGGCCGTCGTTCATCATGGCAAGCGAGCCGGTCAGCAGGAACATGACCGTCAGCGGAACCCAGAACATCCACGGAAACGAGGACACTTGCCCGGTGGCCTGGCCGATGAGGACGCCGAGGCTGACGTCAGGAAGTTTGATGCCAATACCGATGAAGGAAAACGCCACTTCGGCAAGGACCGCACCGGTGATGCCCCGGGTGAAGTCCAGGACCAGGAGGGAGCCGATGTTGGGAACCAGGTGCCGCCAGACGATGCGCCGGGATGGAACACCCATGTATTTGGCTGCCTTGACGTAGTCACGTTGCATGAGGGACATAGACAGGGAGCGCACCAAACGGGCAGTGCCCATCCAGCTGAAAAAGAGCAGCACAACAATCAGCAACAGCCAACTGGGGAGGTTCTTCAGCCCCCCGCTGCCGCTGGTTGCAACTGCGACCACCAAGATGGCTGGCATCATGATGAGCGCTTCGAGAATGAACAGCATGATCGCGTCCACTTTCCCGCCGAAGAACGCCATGGTGCAGCCGTACACCGCGGAGACCAGGACGGACACGCCGCCCACGATCAAGCCGATGAAGATGGAGATCCTGGTGCCTTCCACTATCAGCGCCAAGAGGTCGATTCCGGCCTGGGAGGTACCGAGGAAGTGGTCCGGGGAAGGACCCATGCCGATGTTGTAGGGATCGATCGTGTCCTTGTTCCACGGAGTCAGGAACCCGCCCACCAATGAAAAGAGGAACAAAGCAAGGAAAACGAACAATCCGGCGACGGCGGTTCGGTTACGCATGAACCGCCGGAAGATAATGCGGGACTTGGCGATGACCACGTCCTGGCCATCGGAGACGCGGGATTCGTCGATCTCTGCAATCGGATCAATGATGTTCGTCATTACTGGACCCTCACTCGTGGATCGACCAGCGTTGTGGCGAAGTCCGCCAGGATTGCACCGATGGCAAAGATCACCGAGCCGTAGGCCAGGGTTGCGGTAGCGACATTGACGTCCTGCAACCCGATGGACTGGATGCTCCAAAGACCAATGCCCGGCCATGCGAAGATCGCCTCAGCGAAGAAGCCACCGGTAAAGATCGCGGGGATGGTGAACGCGATGCTCTGCGCCACCGGGATAAAAGACACTCGCAGCGCATGACGACGGATGGCCTGGTTGCGGGTCAGGCCCTTCGCTCGCGCCGTTCGGACGAAGTCTGCGTTGACGTTGTCCAAAAGATACTGGCGCTGGGCGATCTGGTAGCCGGCCCAACCGAAAATCGTCATCGCGAAGGTGGGCACGGCGTAGTGGGCCACGAGGTCAACGAAAGCAGGCCACCCGGGGTCGATTCCCGGCGTCGAAATTCCTGTCACGAAGAAAATCCGCTGGCCGACTGCCTCATTGACGCTGATGGCGCCCAACTGGACCAGGAAGTAGGCGATCGGGGCGGGCAGGATGTGCACCAGATAGCTATAGGAGGTGATGACCCGGTCTTGGAACTTGTATTGCCGTGCCGCGGAGTACACGCCCAGGGCCACGCCGATGATCAGGGTCAGGATGATCGACGCAATGAACAGCCGGGTAGAGACCAGGACGCGGTCTCCGAATTCAGCATTAACTGATGCGCCATTCGGGCTACGGCCCCAGTCCCAGTGGGTCACGATGTTTCCGAGCCAATCCACGTAGCGTTCCCACGCGTTCTTGGCCGGATCCAAGCCGAGCCCCCGGAACGATGCCGCTACCTGCTCAGGGGTTGGCCGCGGAATTTTCTCCTGTTCGAGGACTGCCGGCTTCAGTGAGGACACCGCCAGGAAGTACCCGGCGCTGGTGGTTAGGAAGATCATGACCAGGTAGATTCCTGATCGCTTCATCAAGTACTTCAGCATGTCGGTCGGCTGCCTCGAATCAGGGCAAAATTCAAAAGCTCGTCCTTCCGCGGTACCCGGCTGTGGCCGGCTTCAGTTGCAGGGGCACACGGGTATGTGGGTGTCCCCCGCACCTCTTCAGCGACCACCAGCCTTGATATGGCATGGGTCACATTCAAGAGGAAACTACCACAATAACTGCTTCACGTTTTGCTTCACGGCGGCTTGAACCGCGCCTGCGGCCAGATTGTTATGCAGGGCAGCTCCGGGCTACCGCGGCTTCAGGAGGCGCGTCACGAGTTCGCGCCAGGAATCAGTGATGCGAGTCGGCGAGATTCCGTGGGTCCGCACGGCATTGATAATCCGTTCCGGATCCAACGCAGACATCAGCGACATCGCCATGACCCACGGGTCTGGCGCGCCGGCCTCCCGCAGCAGTAGCTCCACATGCCTGTGCGCAAGAACTGTCGCGGGGACTTCAAAGCGGTGGTGGGCAGAGGTTCCTGCAGCGCGTAACAGTTCCCCGTTCTCCAGGACGAAGTAGACGCGCCCCTCCCCGAAGGCGATGAGCCTCTCCGCAGGCGTAGCGCCCGGGCCCAGTGGCGGCGGCCCAAACATGAAGCCGCGCTGGAAGTCTGCCTCCGAGTCGCTGAGCAACGTCATCATCAGTCCCGCCCGGCTGCCGAAACGACGGAAAACAGTCCCTTTGCCCACCTTGGCCTTGCATGCGAGGGCGTCCATGGTCAAAGCCTCGGCTCCGAATTCCGCTACCAACTCGCGGGCGGCACAAAGAAGCCGCTCACGGTTCCGGGCAGCGTCGCTACGCTCCTGTGGCGCACCCGGGGATGCCTCCGGCTGGAATGGAATCGAGCTCACAAACTCATTCTAGCCCCCGGGAATATTAAGCGGACCATGGTCCGTTTATACTCAGTGAAGGCACCAAAGCCCCCGAACCGTAGGCCTACAGCATTCCTGTCAGACCAACAAAAGGAGACATCATGTCAAAGCACACCATCCTCGCCCTCGTCGGCAGCCTCCGCGCTGAGTCGCACAACAGGAAGCTCGCCGAAGCCATCCAGCTCAACGCCCCCGAGAACGTTGAAGTCCAGATCCACGACTCGTTGGGTAACATCCCCTTCTACAACGAAGACATCGACGTGGAGGGCCAAGTCCCAGCCGCGGCTGCCGCTCTTCGCGCCGCAGCCGCCGACGCCGACACTCTCCTCCTGGTCACGCCCGAGCACAACGGCACCATGCCTGCCTCCCTCAAGAACGCCATCGACTGGCTGTCGCGCCCGTACGGTGCCGGGGCCCTCGCCGGCAAGCCGACCGCCGTCGTCGGTACCGCATTTGGCCAGTTCGGGGGAGTCTGGGCCCAGGACGAGGCCCGCAAGGCAGTCGGGATCGCCGGCGCCAAGGTGCTTGAGGACGTCAAGCTGGCCATCCCGGGTTCCATGATCCGTTTCGCTGAACTGCACCCGAAGGACGACGCTGAGGTTGTCGAGCAGATCAAGGGCATCTTTGAGCCGCTGACCGCAGTTCAGGATGAAGAAGAAGAAGAAGTAGCCGCGTAACCCGGCTCCTGTCGACGCCCCCGTCCCGAGCCTGCCGTTTACACAGGCTCGGGCGGGGGCTTCGATTTTAAGCCGGCTTCGTCCGGCTGCATCCCTTAAAGGCCGTATTTGGGTCCTTGCTGAAACAGGCCATCCATCTCCGCATGGCTTCGGGTGCCCGCCAGGCCCGCCCAATTGCCGTCAGCCAGGATTTCGCTGGCCACCTTGGCTACTTTGGCGTAGGCGGCCTTGGCAGTATTGCCTCCGATACTCACCCGCCGAACACCGGCGTCGTGCAATTCCGCTGGCGACGGCGAGCCGACACCAGCCAATGCATTCAGGGGTGCCGCGATGCGGCTGGAGATCTGGTGCAGGACGTGCAAATCCACCACTCCGGGCACAAAGATGCCGTCCGCGCCGGCAGTGAGGTACGACTCGGCCCGCCGTAACGTCTCCTCGTAGGCCGCATCCGGGAAGCGTCCTGACAGATAGGTGTCCGTCCGTGCATTCACGAAAAGCGGGACCCCGCGTTCGTCAGCGGTTGCACGGATCACTGCGATTCGCCGTGATTGCTCGCTGACATCCGTGAGGGGGTCCTCCGCTGAGTCCTCTATATTGATTCCCACGGCCCCAGCGTCCAGCACGGCGTGAATGGTGGCTCGAAGTTCATCGTCGGTGCGGCCATAACCGGTTTCGATATCGGCAGTGACGGGCAGCCGGGTCGCATGTGCGATGCGGCCCAGGGCCGCCATGGCCAATCCCCACGGCACGTGATCACCATCCCGGTATCCCAAGCTCCACGACACCGCGGAGCTGGATGTAGCAATGGCCGACGCGCCCGCCTCTTGCACGACGCGGGCAGAAGCCGCGTCCCAAACATTCACAAGCACCAGGGGTTGAGGACCAGGATCGTGGAGCTTGCGGAACTGTTCGGCCTTGGTCACGGATCCCGAGTGCGTTGTCATAGCTACATTCCAGCCGTTAGGCATCGTGCCGTAAAGCTCTTGCCACGCTCCGGATGATTCTGAGCAACAAGTGTTGCCTCTTTAGCAACATTGAGGAGTATTCTTTCCGTGTGACCCACGAAACATTGGATGCCGGCACCACGCTGCCCGCTGAAGCCATCGACGCCATCGAGCGGGCCGCAACGGCCGCTCACCCGCATGAGGAACTCTTCTCTGCGCGGGCCGCCAACATCAAGCAGTCCGCTGTTCGGGACGTTTTCGATATTTCGATGCAACCGGGCCTTGTCTCCCTCGCAGGCGGAAACCCCTATCTCCAATCCTTGCCGCTGGAAAAGTTGGGCCAGACAGCTGCCAAGATCATCGCCGAGGAAGGCATGACCGCACTCCAGTACGGCGGAGGGCAGGGAACGGAGGAGTTACGGAGCCAGATCTGCACCATCATGGCCGCGGAAGGCATCACGAACGCCAGCCCGGAGAACATCGTCATCACCGCAGGCTCCCAGTCAGCCCAAGATGTAGCCACGAAGGTTTTCTGCAACCCGGGCGACGTCGTTCTGGTCGAGAACCCAACCTACGTTGGTGCTCTCAACACCTTTGAGGCCTACCAGGTGCAGGTTGAACCCGTCGAAATGGACGACGACGGCTTGGTCCCGGAGCTACTGGAGGCCCGGATCTCTGCGTTGCAAGCAGAGGGCAAAACCATCAAGTTCCTCTACACGATTCCCAACTTCAACAATCCCTCCGGGATCACGTTGGCTGAGGAACGCAGGCAGCAGATCGTGGACATATGCCGGAGGTCGAATATCATCGTCCTCGAAGACAACCCCTACGGGCTTCTTCGCTTTGACGGACAACCGCTTGCGCCCATGCGGGCAGCCAACCCGGACGACGTCATCTATCTGGGCTCCTTCTCCAAAATCTTCGCGCCAGGACTCCGCATCGGTTGGGCCTTGGTCCCGGCACACCTGCAACGACGCTTCTATCTGGCCTCCGAGGCAGTCACCCTCTGTCCTCCGCCATTGAACCAAATGCTTGTCTCGGCATATCTCCGCGAATACGACTGGGAAGGCCAAATCGAGACGTATCGCTCCCTCTACGCGGAGCGTTGCAAGGCCCTGCTCTCAGCGTTGGAAACCCACATGCCCGCCGGAGTGACGTGGACCAGGCCCGCAGGCGGATTCTTCGTGTGGGTCACCTTGCCCGAGGGTCTGGATACCTATCCCCTTTTGGGTAAGGCCATCGATGCCGGCGTCGTGTTCATCCCCGGGGCCGCTTTCTCGCCGGCGGATGGAGTATCGAACAAGCTCCGCTTGGCGTTCAGCGCCGTTCCGCCGGATACCATTGCCGAAGGGGTGCGTCGACTGGCCCCCATCCTGGCTGAAGCCATTGAAGCTACCAATGAAGGAGCAGCACAATGACCGGAGTTGTGATCGTCGGAGTAGACGGCAGCGAGACTGCCCTCAGAGCCGCGCATTCTGCCCAGCAGCTAGCCATAGCGCTGGGTGCCAAGCTCCACGTCGTGAGTGCTTTCGACAGCAACAAGACAGAAGTGGTTGAGATCGGAACGGACAAGTGGGTGGTGTCCGACGCCGCCGAAGCTGAGGCCGTGGCCCGAACAGTAGCCGAGCAACTCAAAGATGACAGGCTTGAGGTGACCTATGGTCCGGCCTACGGCAAGCCGGGCGAAGCCCTCGTCAAGGAGGCCGAAATTCTGCACGCCCAACTGATCGTGGTGGGAAATCGGCGCATGCAAGGACTTGGCCGCGTACTGGGAAGCGTGGCCAACACAGTGGCTCACACTGCCCCCTGCGACGTGTACATCGTGAAAACCGACGAAGCCTAAAGCGAGCAGGATCACGGTGCCGGGTGGGGATTCTCACCCGGCATTAGCGTCCCCTTGAGCCGGGCGCCCAAGGCAACCGTCATAAAATTGAGATGCCCCAAAGGTGCGAGCCGCCTCCATTTTTCGATCTCAGGGGATCCTCAATGCTTACTATGCAGCCGCGCCAACGCGTTGGGCACGACATCCTGCTTGCCCGTCACGGCAACAGCATCAGCACCATGCGCTTGGACCGCGCCAATGACCGGGTCATTGCAATGCTCGACGACGGCTCCTGGGACAGCGCACCGAACCTGATCTCCCCCAGCATTCAAATGCCGGAGACGATCCGGAGCATCCTTCGCAAAGACTGGCGCTTCCTGTCGGTGGTCTCCGTCGCCGTGCTGACCGTCGCCGCAGTGGCCTTGGGAGTCAGCGTGGAAATGGCCCAGCACATGTCAACAACGGAACTCCAGGCGCTCCTGGTCAACTACCCGGCGTACTAAGCGCCGCACGGGGTGGCCCGTGTTTCGGGTTGCTCGTGTTCCGGGTTCCGGGTTGCTCGTCAGAGCATGTATTCGCGAAGCAGCCACCACAGTCCGGCTATGATGACACCGCCGGACAGCGAGCCGATAACAACTTGGGCAACGGTGTGCGCCCGCAGAACGAGGCGCGACCAGCCCACAGCGGGCACGAGCAACAGCAACGGCAGCCAGGCAGGCCCGAACATGAGAATGGCTATGACGGTGGTGCCGGCAAGCGCCGAGGCATGCCCGCTCATCTTCCAGAACGCGCTGACAACCGCCAACACGGCGATGCCGCCAATGAGGGCAAGTATCATCACCGACACGCTCACAGGGGCGTGAAGGACCTGCAGAAGAAGAAGCCCGGCGAGCACCGACACCAGCGTCGTCATCAGCAAAGCGGGCCTCTGCCGTCTGTCACTGACGTGGTGGTCCGTGATCCTGCCCAGCCTCACCATCACCAGCACGTAGGCCAGCGGCAGCAAGCAAACGAAGACCGCGGCCAAGACTCCGAACCATATCGTTCCGGGAAACCCCGGCTCGATGACAGGACTGATCAGGAGCAGGACCGTCACCACTACAGGCGGTTGGAATACCTCCGTCAGCACACGGGCAACAGCGCGCCACTTGCCGGAAAGCTGCGCGACCGACGTCGTACCTTCAGTCAAGCAGCAATGCCGGTTCTTCAAGGATCGCCGCCACATCCGCCATAAACCGGGCGGACAGGTCGCCATCGACCACTCGGTGGTCAAAAGAACCCCCAAGAGTGGTGATCCAGCGTGGGATGACTTCCCCATCAAGGACCCAGGGCTTTTGCTTGATTGTTCCGAAGGCAACGATTGCTACCTCGCCCGGATTGATGATGGGGGTTCCGGTATCAATTCCGAGCGCACCGATGTTGGTGACGGTTAGGGTACCGCCCTGCATCTCGGCAGGTTGCGTTTTGCCGGCCCGGGCTTTGGTGGCGAGTTCGTTAAGTGCCAGCGCCAGCTCCTTCAAGGAGAGGTCCTGCGCATCCTTGATGTTGGGCACCATGAGTCCCCGCGGGGTTGCGGCCGCAATGCCAAGATTCATGTAGTGCTTCACGTGGATTTCGGCGGCTCCCTTCCCGTCGGAGTCATCCACCCACGTCGCATTGACGCTGGGGTTACGCGCGGCGGCCCAGATCACTGCTTTGGCGAGGATGAGGAGGGGGGAAACCTTGATGCCTTCGAAGTCGCGGGAAACCTTCAGCCGCTTAACGAATTCCATGGTGCGGCTCGCATCAACGTCCACGAAGATACTGACGTGGGGAGCTGAGAACGCAGAGTCAACCATTGCCCGAGCCGTCGCCTTGCGTACCCCCTTGACCGGGATGCGTTCGATCCTCTGATCCTGTGGCTTCTTGGACGCGCTCCAGAAACTTTCCGCTTGGTCCAGTTCCGCGTCTCGTTGCGCCTGGTAACTGACCAAGTCTTCGCGCGTCACTTCACCACGATGTCCTGTGGGCACCACGTCCGCGAGGTCAATCCCGAGGTCGCGGGCAAACTTGCGCACCGGCGGCTTTGCTAGGACCTTGTTCACGAGGCCTGTAAGGGCCCTGCTCCCGCGGGTTGCGGGCGATTCTTGGGAAACCGACGTGACGCGCTTCGGGGCCGGCACCTCGGCTGCATTGGCTTGCAACACAGAGGTCACGTCCTGCACTGTACCTTCAGCGTCCTCGGCTACCGGAGCCGCGGCGACCACGCTTTCGAGTGGCCGTTTGCGCGCACGGCGCTTGACGGCGTCGGCCTTTGGACCGGATCCAACCAAGGGACTGGTGGCGGGCTGCTCGTTGTCCTCTGCGGAGAGCTTTCCGTAGACGGGTGTGAATACTTCGTCCACCTCTGGCGACACGGGGGGAGCTTGGGGAGTGGCGGGTGCTGAATCACCCTCTTGCCCCTCGGAAACGGCAATAATGGCAGTGCCGACCTCCACCGTGATGCCCTCCTCCACCAGCAGTTCGGTGACCGTACCGGCAAATGGCGAGGGCAACTCTACGAGCGACTTTGCAGTCTCAATCTCGCAAAGTACATCGTTTATGGCCACGGTGTCCCCCGGCTTGACCTTCCATGCCACTACCTCGGCCTCTGTCAAGCCTTCGCCGACGTCCGGCAAGTTGAATTTCTTTACAGTCACTGGGTCCTCGATTGTCGTTTGCCACGCACGAAGCAGGGCGAATCAGGGCGGGCTAGTAGGCCAGGGATCGATCGAGCGCTTCGAGGATCTTGTCGATATCCGGCAAGTAATCCTCTTCAACTTTGGCAACAGGGTAGGGCATGTGGAAACCGCCCACCCTGATCACGGGGGCCTCAAGGTGGAGGAACGCCCGTTCGCTGATTCGCGCCGCGATCTCCCCGCCGATGCCACCAAAAGTAGGAGCCTCATGGGCAACGATGAGACGGCCGGTCTTCTTTACCGAGGCTTCCACGGTGTCGAAATCCACCGGCGAAATGGAGCGGAGATCGATAACTTCAACACTTCGACCATCCTCCTCAGCTGCATTTGCCGCTGCCAGTGCGACAGGCACCAACGGCCCGTAAGCCACGATGGTCGCATCGGTTCCCGCACGGACCACGTGAGCCTTGAAAGGATCCTCCGACAAACCAGGATTTTCAACATCCACTTCACCCTTGAGCCAATAACGGCGCTTGGGCTCGAAAAAGATCACCGGATCCTGGCACTCAATTGCTTTCTGGATCATCCAATACGCGTCGTGCGGGTTCGAGGGTGAAATGATGCGCAACCCTGCCGTGTGCGCGAACAGCGCCTCGGGGGACTCGGAGTGGTGTTCAATGGATCCGATGCCGCCACCGTAAGGGATGCGTATGACCACCGGAACGCTCAGCTTCCCCAGGCTCCGCGAGTAGATCTTGGCCAACTGCGTTGTGATCTGGTTGAAGGCAGGATATACAAAGCCGTCGAACTGGATCTCGCACACGGGCGAATATCCCCGCAACGCCAAGCCGATCGCGGTACCTATGATCCCCGATTCAGCCAATGGCGTGTCCAGAACGCGATCATCGCCGAATTCCTTGATCAAGCCGTCCGTGACGCGGTAGACGCCGCCGAGGTGCCCGATGTCCTCGCCCATCAACAACGACTTGGGATAGGCGGTCAGTGAAGCTCGCAGGCCCTCGTTAATGGCCTTGGCAATGGTCATGGTCGCCATTAGTTGGTTGCCTCCTGGTCACTTTCGAACCCTGCCGAGTATTCCTCAAACCAAGCTAATTCCTCGGCAATCAACGGATGCTTTTCGGCGTAGACGCTGGCGAAGGCTTCGCGAATGTCAGGCACTTCAATGCCATGAGTGGTGCTCCGGACATATTTGGCCAGTTCATCGCCGTCGGCCGCGACCTGGTCGAAGAAGGCTTCATCAGCCAAGCCTTCCGCCCGCAAGTACTTCTCCAGCCGATCCAAGGGATCCTTCTCGCGCCAGGCAGCTTCTTCCGCAGATTCCCGGTACTTAGTGGGATCGTCGGCAGTGGTGTGGGCACCGACGCGGTAGGTGTAGGCCTCAATCAGCACCGGGCCCCGGCCCTCCCTGGCATGTTCGAGAGCCCACTCCGTGACGGCGTGAACTGCGATGACATCATTGCCATCTACACGAATCCCTGGGAAACCGTAGCCCTTCGCCCGATTGGCCAAAGGGACCTTGGTCTGGACTTCCGTGGGCACCGAAATAGCCCAATGGTTGTTTTGGCAGAAGAAAACCACGGGCGCATCGTACGAAGCCGCAAAGACCATGGACTCGTGGACGTCGCCTTCGGAGCTGGCGCCATCGCCGAAGTAAGCGATGACCGCGGCCTTCGGATCAGCAGAGCCCTCAGCAGCAAGTTTCTGGTCCCGCTGGATGCCCATGGCGTAACCGACCGCATGCAGAGTCTGCGCGGCAAGCACCAGGGTGTAGAGGTGGAAGTTGTTCTCGCGCGGGTCCCAGCCACCGTTGGAGACTCCACGGAATTGCTTGAGCAATTCGGCCAGGTCCACGTTGCGGACCAGGGCAACGCCATGTTCCCGGTACGTGGGAAAGATGTAATCCTGAGGTTCGCTGGCATGTCCGGAACCGATCTGCGCGGCTTCCTGGCCAGTCAGCGGCACCCAGAGAGCCAACTCTCCTTGGCGCTGCAACGCCGTGGCTTCCTGGTCGAAGCGACGGATTCGGGCCATGTCGGTATAGAAGACCTTCAGTTTTTCCGGATCGATGCGCTTGGCGTAATCCGAGAACACGGGATCAGTGCCGAGTTTTCCGTCGGGCCCGAGCAACTGAACCATGTCCACCGGTTCGGCCGGCGCGGCCGCTGCCGCGGTGGTCGCCGCGAGAGTTTCTTCCGTACCGTGGGGTAGTTGTCCCTGGCCCATACCCGTCTCCTTGCTTCCACGGCGGCGCCGCGGCGATGTCTTTCGCTGGGATATATGCCAGTTCCGGAATGCATTCCGGAACTGGCATATATTTTGGCTTTCGTCCTTACTTTATCGGGAGTAAGGAATCTTGGTGCACATGTTAACCGCTAGGAACGCTGCGGCGGGTTTGTATACCTTGCACAGAGTTCCAGAAAGCGGGTGTTGGCCTCGACCTCACCGATGGTGACGCGGACGCCTTCATCACCGAAGGCACGAACTGACAGGGCTTTCTCGGCTGCGAGTGCCGAGAATTCACCGCTGTGCTTACCCAAATTGAGCCAGACAAAGTTGCCTTGGGGCTCCGGAATGAACCATCCGAGCTCCCTCAGGCCAGCGGTCACCCGATCCCGCTCGTCCACCAGGCTTTGTACCCTCTCCACAACCTGGTCATAGTTTTCGATGGAAGCCACCGCTGCCCGCTCCGCGATTTGCGATACTGCGAAGGGTGTGGCGGTGACACGGAGGTGCTGGGTAATCAAGGGGCCGGAAACGCTGTACCCAACGCGCAGGCCTGCGAGGCCATGAGCCTTGGAGAAAGTCCTCAACACCACCACGTTGGGATACTTCCGATAGAGCTGGATCCCATCGACAGCCCGTTCATCCCGCACAAATTCCTGATAGGCCTCATCGATGACCACCACGACGCCGGGCGGAACCGATTGGATGAATCGCTCAGTTTCTTCTGCGGTGAGGATGGGACCAGTCGGGTTATTCGGTGTGCAGAGCAGAATGACTTTGGTACGAACCGTCACCGCAGCGGCCATGGTTTCCAGGTCATGGCGACCGTCCGGGAGAAGCGGGATCCGGACGCTTCCCGCACCCGCCAACCCGACACAAATCGGGTATGCCTCGAAAGAACGCCAAGCGTAGATAACCTCGTCCTGTTTGCCGTCCTCGTTCTGTCCGGCGAAAGTGGCGAGGATCTGGTTCAACGCCCCCAAGCTGCCGGCGCCAGTAACGACGTCGTCGGCCGGGACATCGAGGAAATCGGCCAAGGCATTTCGCAGCTTGGTGGCCAGGGGGTCAGGGTAGCGGTTGATGTCGGTCTGGTCCGCGATCGCCTGCAGCACTGCAGGAACCGGGGGTAAGGGATTCTCGTTTGACGACAATTTGTAGCTAGTGAGGCCCTCAATTACAGCGGGAGGTTTGCCGGCTGCGTACTTGGGGAGCCTGTCCACGACCGGGCGAGGGAGTACGCCCTCCGGTGCGTTGTCAGTAGTAGTCATGGATTCAAGCCTACTTGCCGATCCGTGGCTGTTGTTGGGCTGATCGGCCGGCCTGTGTGGAACCATGGGTCTATGGGTTCATTCATCATCCGCGTCCTCATCAACGGCCTTGCCCTGTGGGTTGCCACATGGTTGCTGGACGGTATGGATATCTCAACGACTGCCACAGAGCGGGCGGCAACAAATGCCGGGCTCGCGCAAGGAGCGGACACCGTGGGCATAGTCCTTGCGTACCTCTTCATCGGCCTCATCTTCGGGGTGGTCAATGCGTTCGTTCGCCCGTTGGTTAAGGTACTTTCGCTTCCTGTGACGATCCTGACGCTGGGACTGTTCACCATCATCATCAATGCGGCCATGCTGTACCTGACTGCGTGGCTAAGTAGTTTCACGCCCGTCCACCTCACCATCGATTCCTTTTTCTGGACGGCTGTCTTGGCTGCAATCATCATCAGCATTATTTCCATGGTTGCGGGCCTAATCCCCGGCGCCCGTCGGCGCTGAGTATCCAACACTTATCGCGCCCCTGCCACTGATCGGGTCTCAGGCAGATCTTTGGGAGGCAAGATGTCTTTCCGTTGCCGCATCGGCTGTCGCTTGAGTTTGAAGTGAGTTACCTTCACTGCGCCCCCACTCCCGACAGCCCCAGCGAAGGCAGCACTTGAGGCTAACAATGAGGGGTCGTGGCTCGCGCTGACCAGCTCCGCCCCGGCCGCATAATTCTCTTGGTCGTGCCCGGGGCCCAGTCCTGAATCTTGTCCCTTTGGGGTTTCGACGGGGTTTGTCAGCGTGACGGTAACTCTGTCCTTGGTGTCTGGATTATCGGCCCCATCTGTTCCTGGTACCCAGTCCTGGATGTGTTCCAAATGCAGCGCACTGATGCCCGGTTCCGACGTGATACCGCCGACCGGCGATCCCGCGGTCAGTACAAACTTGAGGTCGAACTCGCTAAGGAACGCCTTGTCTTGAGCCAAATTCATGGCGTGAATTCCCCCTTGGCTGTGGCCGACAGCGACCACTTGGTCCCCGGCCGCTGCACCGGCTGCCTCCAGTGCCTGCCCGATTGCCGGTATGACCTCTTGGGAGCCATACCCGAGCGCCTCACCGACACCGGCAGCGTCGAAAGGATTGGATGAGGAGGGTTCCAGTTGGGTTCCCGGGATGAGGACCATCCACGAAGCAGATCCCCTGTTTTCGAGCTGAATGACCTCGATTTCGCCGTCGTTCAGGGCGTGCAGCTTTTCAAGCCGACGCAGGCTACCAGCCATTGTTGGCCGGAATTCCTCCACGGACTCGTCCATCTTCTCGATCGTGACGGGTCGCGGCTGCATCCCCTCCAAGAATGGCGACTTCAGCAGCTCATGCAATACGTCGCCCACTCGGTACCCGGTGGCAATGAGCCTGTTATAGGTTTCCTGGGTCATATCCCGGCCGGCAGCCAAAACCCCCGGCGCCCCGGACCATCTGATCTGATCGGGACGCAGTACGTGTGGCAGCGCGTTCCGGGTTTCAACATCCTCGTACGCGCGGCGGCTCGAGCGAACCTGGGCGCTGATGCCGGTTAGTTGTTCGCGCACCTTGCCGAAGTCACTGCGAGCTTCTCCCACAGCGTTGACGGCCGGGTAGCCGGACACCACGGCATTCCGGGCGAACATCTCCAGCTCATCGTGAACCTTGCGCGCCTCCGCTTCGATCTCCAGCAGTTGTTGGGCAACCTCGTCCAACTGGTCTGCGCCGCGGGAAAGCTCCTCCAGTTGAAAAGAGATGCCACCCACCCCGCCCCTGATGGAAAGGCTGCCATCCCTGACCGGCGGCAAGGGTTGGAGAGCGGATCCGTCACCGAAAGAAACGGCATCGGCCATCAGGGACCGGTCCCGCCGGAGACGGAAACACTTCTGGAATAACGGAGCACCATTGCCACTGCGTGCTCCATGGTCCCCCTTGCACGCATCAGGGCTGCGGCCTGCAAGGCAACCGTTGTTCGATAAGCCTGCCCGGCCGGTGATTGCCAGTCTTCCATCTGCGCTCTCCGCAGCGACGCCAACGCGGTATCGGCGAGGTCCACACATGCCTTGATGCGCCAGGCGAGCCTCTGCACGTCATGGCTACGCGATGCACACTCCAGGGGGTCGAATGTGGGCGGGGTGGCTGCAGGGATCAAGCCGACGCTCATGTCCTTTGCTCCATTTGATTTGTTATGCGGTTCTGTGGCTACGAGATTACGGAGCCCTGGGAGCCTAAGGAACTGCTGACCTCCCCTATGTGGAAAACGCAAATGACTGTCCACAGAGCGCCTGTCACCAACGCCCGGGACAGCCGTAGAGCATGAAAGAATAGGCACCATGGCTGAATCCCCTCGCGTGTCCCTCGCTTCCGAACCTCTCGCCCTTGGCGCCCTCGACGGCCGCTATCGCGCCGCCGTCGCGCCGCTCGTTGACTACTTGTCCGAGGCGGCCCTGAACCGCGACCGTGTTCATGTGGAAGTCGAGTGGCTGATTCACCTCACCAGCCAGTCGGTGCTGCCGGGCGCCGGTCCCCTCACGGACCAGCAGGTCTCTCAGTTGCGGTCCATCGTGACGGAGTTCAATGCGGAGTCGGTCAATGAACTGGCGGAAATCGAAGCGGTCACTGTTCACGACGTCAAGGCCGTGGAGTACTACATCGGGCGTCGCCTGGCCGCCATCGGCATCGAGAACCTGACCGCCATGGTCCACTTCGGCTGCACGTCTGAGGACATCAATAACCTCTCCTACGCTGTGGGCATCAAAGGTGCCGTGGAGGACGTTTGGCTCCCCAACGCAAAAGCCCTGGTCCAGCAGATCGAGGCCATGGCAGAGGCCAACCGCTCCGTGCCGATGCTGTCCCGCACGCACGGGCAGCCCGCGACTCCTACTACGCTCGGCAAGGAACTTGCGGTGATAGCCCACCGCCTGAACCGGCAACTCACCCGCATCGCCAAGACCGAATACCTTGGCAAAATCAATGGCGCAACCGGCACCTACGCCGCGCACGTAGCGTCTGTCCCCAGCGCTGACTGGGAGGCCGTTGCCAAGACGTTCGTGGAAGGGCTCGGCCTGGCGTGGAACCCGCTCACCACGCAGATCGAGAGCCACGACTGGCAGGCCGAGCTTTACGCTGACATCGCGCGTTTCAACCGTATCCTGCACAATGTCTGCACCGACATCTGGAGCTACATTTCCATCGGTTACTTCCGGCAGATACCGGTTGCCGGTGCCACGGGTTCCTCCACCATGCCGCACAAGGTCAACCCGATCCGATTCGAGAACGCCGAAGCGAACCTGGAAATCTCCAACGGCCTTCTCGATACACTGGCCGCCACGCTGGTTACCTCGCGTTGGCAGCGCGACCTCACGGATTCCTCCTCCCAGCGCAACATCGGTGTCGCCTTCGGTCACTCCCTGCTCGCTATCTCAAATGTTGCCAAGGGCCTCAAGGCACTTGATGTGGCCGAAGAAGTCCTCGCAGCCGACCTCAACACCAACTGGGAAGTCCTTGGCGAGGCGATCCAGATGGTGATGCGCGCGGAGGCAATCGCCGGTGTCGAGGGCATGGAAAACCCGTACGAGCGGTTGAAGGACCTCACGCGCGGCCAGCGCGTGGACGGCGCCAGAATGCAGGAATTCGTGCAGGGCCTGGGTCTTTCCAAGGACGCTGAAGCTCGGCTCTTGGAACTTACCCCGGGTAAGTACACAGGCATCGCCGACAAGCTGGTGGACCACCTGCGGTAGACCATCTCCTGCGGTGTTGCCATCACAGGTGACGGACGCACGTCGACGGCGGGACGGGGCTGTGTGCCCCGGTCCGCCGTCGCCTCTTAATGGCACCATCGCTTAATGGCGCATCACATAACCGCGCCATACCTTTCGGGTGGCGGCGCGCAATTCTCCGGACGCTTACGAGCAGGAAACACAGTGGTAACTCGCCCTACCTAGGCTTGAGTCGCATAGGAACCTCACCACGCGGCGAAAGAGGCATACATGCAGACCAATCCACGGCTCAACATCCGGCAGGTCACATGGGCAAACCCGGTGGGTGCAGACCTCCGAGCCGCACAACAGGCCGAATTGGATTCGCGCTTTGGAACCACAGACCACGAGCCTGGTCCGGCCCCTTCGGAGGCTGATACGGCCGTTTTCGTGGTGGCCTATGAGAGGTGCTCGGGACAACCCTTGGGCTGCGGAGGCTTGAGGATGCTCGACGAAAACACCGCAGAGATCAAAAGGCTCTACGTGGTTCCGTATGCCCGCGGGTCCGGGGTTGCCAGCTCAATACTCGCCGCCTTGGAAGCCCAAGCCCACTCGCATGGCTTCAGCGTGATCACAGCGGAGGCGGGGTCTGCCCAGTCGGATGGCCGCAGCTTTTACGAGAGCGCAGGGTTTGCCCCAGTGCCAAACTTCGAGCCATATATCGGCGTAACGGATTCGCATTGCTATTCCAAGCACATCGATTCACATAGTGCCTCGCACACAGCCATGGCCTAAGCGGGCGCAGGTTGAGACGGCAACATCAAGCACACCTCGGTACAGTTCGATAATCTCAAATTATGGAAAAAGCAGATATCACCTTCCGCACGCGTAAATGGGTGCGGCCCGAGGACCTGAACGCCAATGGCACGCTCTTCGGCGGTAGCCTGCTGAAGTGGATCGATGAAGAGGCCGCGATCTACGCCATCCTCCAGCTTGGCAATGGCCGGGCTGTCACCAAGTACATCTCAGAGATCAACTTTGTGAGTTCGGCGGTGCAGGGCGACCTGATCGAGATGGGCCTGACGGCCAAGCGGTTTGGCCGCACGTCACTGACCATGCGTGCCGAGGTCCGCAACATGATCACCCGGCAATCCATCCTGACCATTGAGGAGATCGTCTTCGTGAACCTGGGAAGTGACGGACGCCCGGAGCCGCATGGTTACACGGAGATCACCTATGACCGTGACCGCATCCCCACGCACCACCTCACCAAGCCGCTCGACGAGGACTAAACGGCACCCCACGACGCGTACTCAGCCCAATTAACTGGCAGGAGGGGCTGCTCCCCTTGGGAACAACCCCTCCTGAAAGTCAGACCGGCGCTGGCGTCAAACGCCCTGGCTAACCTTCTGGGTGGAAGAACGACGCCGATCGAAGACCGTTGCGCCAACCTCTTGTTCGGCTTGGTTGTCGATGCCCAAATCGATTCCCTTGCGCTCGCGGGTCAACAGAACAGCTCCCGCGGAGATCAACGCGACGATCAGCAAGTAGGCGGAGACGCTCATGGTTGTGCCTGTCGCTTGGACAAGGGCCGTGGCAATGGTCGGCGCGAAAGCTCCGCCGATGATGGAGCCCAGCGCGTAGGAGATAGCTACTCCGGAGAAACGGATCGAGGCCGGGAAGAGCTCGCTGTAAAGAGCGGCCTGCGGCCCATAGGTGAGCCCCAGTCCCACGCTGAAGAGTGCCAACGCGGCCGTCATGGCCCAGATGTTGCCGGTGTTGATCAGCCAAAACAACGGGAAGAAGGTGACGATCAGGCACGCATAACCAATGATGTACGTCCTCTTCCGCCCGATGCTGTCGGCAAGATAACCCGCGAAGAGCGTGAAAACGAACCACAGGGCGGCAGAAGCGGTGATGGCCAGCAAAACCTGGGTGCGGTCCATAGCCAGGCCCTTGGGTGCCGTGGCATAACTCAGGATGTAGCCTCCAGTGGTCATGTACCCGGCGGCGTTGTTTCCCGCGAAGATCAGCGCAGCGAGTATCACGAGCAGCCAGTGCTTCTTGAACAGCTCAACGATGGGAACCCTGGTCTGCTGCTTCCGGGCGGCGATCTCGGAGAAAACGGGGCTTTCGTCCACACCCCTGCGGACAACGAACCCGACGATGATCAACACGAAGCTGAGCAGGAACGGGACGCGCCAGCCCCACTGCTCGAAAGCGGCACCCGGCGCAATCACTCCCGACATCAGCGTAAGGACGCCGGACGCCAGGAGCATGCCAAGCGGTACTCCCAGTTGCGGGAAGGATCCGAAGAGTCCCCGTTTGTTGGTAGGTGCGTGCTCTACTGCCATCAGGACGGCTCCGCCCCATTCGCCACCGGCTGAGATACCCTGCAGGATTCGAAGGAGCAGCAGCAGGATCGGTGCGGCCAACCCTGCCGTTTGGTATGTGGGCAAGACACCGATCAAGGTGGTGGCTGCGCCCATCAGGACCAGTGTCAGGACCAGCATGGCGCGCCGACCGAGTTTGTCCCCAAAGTGCCCTGCCAGGAAAGCGCCCAGCGGCCTGAACAGGAAACTCAGTCCAACTGATGCAAAGGAAATCAGCAGCGCAATATCGGCGCCCGCGGGTTCGAAAAAGAGTTTGGCGAAGATCAGGCCGGCAGCATTGGCATAGATGAAGAAGTCGTACCACTCCACCGTGGTGCCGACAATCGTGGCAAAGGCTACTCGGCGGTTGCTCCGCGCTGAATGACTGTGTGCTACTCCGCCCCGGGCAGAGGTTGATGCGCTCATGAGGGTAACTCATTTCCCGCGGGCACAGCGTTGTGACCGCGATAGGTGGGTGGGGCCAGGCGTCAGTAGCTCTCGCGCTTCGTCGCCTCGGACACGGGAATGAAAGTGGAAGCAAAACTCTCCGACGCCCTGGCCAGCACCGAAACGTCGGCGCCGACGAGCACGAAGGAGGCACCGGCGTCGAGGTAGGCGCGGGCTGTGGCCTGATTGAAGGCGTTGACGCCGGCAGGCTTGCCAGCCGCTTTAGCGGCTTCAAGGCAGTGCTCGACGACGGCCCTCACCAAAGGATTTTCCTGCTGTCCCAGCAAGCCCATGGAGGCCGCGAGGTCCGAAGGGCCGAGGAAGATGCCGTCTACGCCGTCCACGGCAAGAATCTCTTCCACGGCTGAGGCTGAAGCTTCGGATTCGATTTGGACGGTGAGGCTGATGGTGTCAGAGGCCGTGCCAAGGTACTCCGGCACACGGTTCCATCGTGAGGACCGGGCCAGCGCGGATCCGACGCCCCGAACCCCGTGGGGCGGGTAGCGAATGGCCGCGACCGCTGACGCGGCCTCGAATGCCGAGTTCACCATGGGGACCATGAGGTTTTGCACGCCAAGATCGAGGTATTGCTTGATGACCACGGCATCGTTGACCGGTGGCCGGACCATGGCTTGCACGGGATAACCGCTGACGGCGTAAAGCTGCGCGAGGATCGATTCAAGGCCATTGGGACTGTGCTCAGCATCGATCAGCACCCAATCCAATCCCGAGCCGGCGCAGATTTCGGCCACCAAGGGGCTGCCGGAACAGACCCACATGCCAGCGAGTGGACGGCCCGCTTCACTCAGGGCCGAGTAGAACGTGGGGTTCAGTCGAAGTTGCATGTCACCACTCCCAACGGTCCGTAGTCCGCGTGCACGGTATCACCTTTGTACACCCACATCGGCCGGGTAAACGAGCCTGCCAGGATGATATCTCCGGCCTTCATGGAGTCCCCGTGCGCGGCGATCTTGTTTGCCAGCCAGTGGACGCCGTTGGCGGGGTGGTCCAGGACGCCGGCGGCCACGCCTGTCTCTTCCACAGTCTGGTTTTTGTACAGGATCGCCGATACCCATCGGAGGTCAACGGCGTCAGGTTTCACGGGCCTGCCACCGATCACCATGGCACCCATGGCGGCGTTGTCCGAGATGGTGTCCACGATGGTCCGGCCCTCCATTTCGATCCTGGAGTCCAGGATTTCGAGGGCCGGAACCACGTAGTCGGTGGCATTGAGGACGTCGAAGATGGTGCAGCGTGGCCCCTTGAGACCTGACTTCAGCACGAACGCGAGCTCCACTTCCACCCGTGGGTGGGTGTACTTGTCCCATTCCACGGAGCAGCCGGTTTCCAGGACCATGTCATCAAAAATGGCACCGTAGTCCGGCTCTGTAATGCCGGTAGCGGCCTGCATGGCCTTGGACGTGAGGCCGATCTTTCGCCCCACCAACGTGCGTCCCGCTTCCTCGTTCCGCCGCATCCACAACTGCTGCACGGCGTACGAGTCCTCAACCGTCATGTCGGGGTAACGGGCCGTCAACCGGGAAATCGGCTGACGGTTCCGGCCGGCTTCGAGGAGTTCGTCAGCTATCGCTTCGATCGTCTTCGCGTCCAACATGGTTAGACCTGTGCTCCCAGTTTGAAACCCTCCGCGGTCTCGCCTCCGGCGGGGCGAGTGTAGGAGAACCCATCAGCGCCGATGGTGACAGCCATCTCCGATTTGTCTTTGCGTTCGATGATGGGCTGCGGGTTACCGTCAAGGTCCAGGACCAAAGAGGCTTCGGTGTACCAGGAGGGGACGACGGGGTTGCCCCACCAGTCGCGGCGCTGGTTGTCGTGGACGTCCCAGGTGACGGTGGGGTTGTCGGGATCGCCGGTGTAGTAGTCCTGCGTGTAGATCTCGATGCGGTGACCGTCCGGATCCAGGATGTAGAGGTAGAACGCATTGGACACGCCGTGGCGACCCGGGCCGCGTTCGATCCTGTCGGAGATGCGCAAGGCACCCATCTTGTCGCAGATCTGGATGATGTTGTGCTTCTCGTGCGTGGCGAACGCAACGTGGTGCATGCGGGGACCGTTGCCGCCGGTCAGTGCGGTGTCGTGCACGGTCTGCTTGCGGTGCATCCACGCGGCGTACGTGACGCCGTCGGAATCCTTGATGTCCTCGGAGACCCGGAAGCCCAAGTCCTCCAGGTACTTGCGGCCGCGCGGGACGTCCGGGGTGACTTGGTTGAAGTGGTCCAGGCGGACAAGTTCCCCGGCGGAGTAGAGGTCGTAACGCTGGGTGAGGCGCTCCACGTGCTCAACGTCGTAGAAGAATTCGTACGGGAAGCCGAGCGGATCTTCCACACGCAGGGAGTCTCCGACGCCCTTGGTGAAGCCTTCCTTGCGGCGCTCCACACGGCAGCCCAGCTCGCGGTAGTAGGCCTCGGCGGCGTCCACCTCGGCCGGGGACTTCACGCGGTAGGCGAAAGCGGCGACGGCGGCCACCGGCCCCTGGCGGAGCACAAGGTTGTGGTGGATGAACTCCTCGAACGAGCGCAAATAGATGGTGTTCTCGTCTTCCTCAGTGACATGCAGACCAAGGACGTCGACGTAGAACTCCCGTGACTTGGCCAAGTCCGTCACCACGATGTCCATGTACGCGCAACGGACGATATCCGGGGCCGGGACCGTGGGAGTTGGGATGGGGTCGGTGAAGGGGTTGCTCATGATGGTCTCTCTTCGTTGAAAGGGGGCAGCCTAGGCGCCGAATTTTGGAGTATGCACAGCGCCGAGCGTGATGTGCACGGCCTGCTGGTCGGTGTAGAAGTCGATGGAGCGGTAGCCGCCCTCGTGGCCCAGGCCGGAGGCTTTGACGCCGCCGAACGGCGTCCGGAGATCACGGACATTGTGGCTGTTGAGCCACACCATTCCGGCTTCGACGTTCTGGGAGAAGTTGTGGGCCCGGGTCAGGTTCTGGGTCCAGATGTAGGCCGCCAGGCCGTACTTGGTGTTGTTCGCCAAGGCGAGGGCTTCGTCGTCGTTCTCGAACGGCGTGATGGCCACGACGGGACCGAAGATTTCCTCCTGGAAGATTCGCGCGTCAGGTGCGACGTCGGCAAACACCGTGGGTGCGATGTAGTTGCCTTCGGGCAGGTGGTCGGGTCGTCCGCCGCCGGCAAGGAGACGGCCTTCGGACTTGCCGATCTCCACGTACGATGCCACTTTCGCGTAGTGCTCCGGGTGGACGAGAGCGCCCACCTGGGTCTTGGGATCGTGGGGGTCTCCCACCACGATGTTCTTGGCGCGGGCGGCGTACTTCTCGCAGAATTCGTCGTAGATGGCGCGCTCCACCAGGATGCGTGAGCCCGCGGTGCAGCGTTCGCCGTTGAGCGAGAACACACCGAAGAGGGCCGAATCGATCGCGGCGTCCAGGTCGGCGTCGGCGAACACGACGCACGGGGACTTGCCGCCCAGCTCCATGGACAGGCCCTTGAGGTTCGCGGCAGCGTTGCGGAAGATCGTCTGGCCCGTGGTGGTCTCCCCGGTGAAGGAAATCAGCGGGACGTCCGGGTGCTTCACCAAGGCATCGCCGGCTTCCTCGCCCAGGCCGTTGACCAGGTTGAAGACGCCGTCGGGTAGGCCTGCGTCCTTGAAAATCTGGGCCCAGAGGGACGCGGACAACGGCGTGAACTCGGCCGGCTTCAGCACCACGGTGTTGCCGGTGGCCAAGGCCGGGGCGAGCTTCCAGGACTCCAGCATGAACGGGGTGTTCCATGGCGTGATGAGCCCCGCGACGCCGATCGGCTTGCGGTTCACGTAGTTGATCTGCGAACCGGGGACCTTCATGGCGTCGTCGAACTGTGCCACGATCAAGTCCGCGAAGAAGCGGAAATTCTCGGCGGCACGCAGGGCCTGACCCTTGGCTTGGGTGATCGGCAGGCCGGTGTCGAACGTTTCGAGCTCGGCGAGTCGCGCTTCCTGGGCTTCCACGGCGTCGGCGATTTTGTTCAGCACCCGGGCTCGTTCACGTGGCTTCATCTTCGGCCACGGGCCGTTGACGAACGCTTCCCGTGCAGCGGCGACCGCGAGGTCGATGTCTTCCTTCTGGCCGGCCGCGGCGGTGGCGTAGTTGCCGTTCGACACCGGATCGAGGACATCGAAAGTCTTACCAGACACAGAGTCAACGAATTCGCCGTTGATGAAGTGCTGGATGTGCGTGGGCAGGTTCTCGGGGATGTAATGCTTGGCGGTGGTCTCTACAGGAGCAGTCATCATTGTCTTTCCTTTTCAGCAACGCAATGCGTTAGGTGGCTTTGGCGAGGTACGCGTCCAGGGTGGCGGCACGGTGGTGGCGGGCCGCTTTTTCGATGGTTTCGGCGTCGGCTCCGGACTCGATGAGTTCCAGCAACGCCTCGTGTTCGCGCACGGACTCATGGGCACGGTTGGGGACGAACCTGAAGGTTGACGAGCGGAGCGAAGCCAGCCGGTTCCAGCCACGGTGGACGAGGTCGAGAATGTGCGGGTTGGGGCAGTATTCGAACAAGACGCCGTGGAAATCCTGGTTCAGCGCAGTGAAACGAACGGGGTCGAAGTGCTTGAGGCACTCACGCATCTCTTCGTTCACTGCTCGGGCCCGGGCGATTGCCACGGAGTCGATGAGTGGCGCTGACAGAGCGGTGGCGGCGCCTTCGACGATGCTCAACGTCTGCATCGTGTAGAGGTACTCGGTGGGGTCGATGCCGGACACTGTGGCGCCGACGTTCCGTTCGAACGTCACCAACCCCTCAGCTTCCAAGCGGCGGATCGCTTCGCGCACCGGCACCACGCTGAAACCCAAGTCCTCGGCAATTTTGGCCAGGACCAGCCGGTAACCGGGCGTGTAGGTCCCCTCCACGATCCTGGCCTTCACGGCTTCATAGGCCTGCTGGGACTTACTCCCGACGGCGGCGCTTCCGACGGCGGTTTCAGTCACCTGGGGCTCCTTCCGGGCTGGGGCTTTCCTGCCCCGCGGCCCACTCCTGGAAGCGGGCCTGCCACTCCGTGTTCATCGGGTACAGACCGTCCACGCTGTTGCCCTCTTTGACCATTTGGAAGATAAAGGTCTCTTCCTTTTCCTGCTGGATGCAGTCATTTACCAGTTCTTCCGCGATGGCCGGCGGGATCACCAGGATGCCGTCCGCGTCAGCCACGATGATGTCGCCGGGCTGCACGGTGGCGCCGCCGCAGGCAATGGTGATGTCCGTATCCCAGGGAATGTGGCGCCGACCAAGCACCGCCGGGTGTGGGTTCGCGAAGTACGTGGGCATCTGCAGGTCAGCTACGGCAGAGTAGTCGCGGACTCCGCCGTCGGTGATGATGGCAGCGGCCCCCCGCACCTGGGCGCGGAGGGCCAGGATGTCCCCCACCGTTCCCGTGCCCTTCTCGCCGCGGGCTTCCATGACGAGGATCTCGCCCGCATCGACCGAATCAATTGCACGCTTTTGGGCATTGAACCCGCCGCCGTGGGTCTTGAAGAGGTCCTCGCGGTTGGGCACGTACCGGAGTGTCCGGGCCAAGCCCACCACTTTTCGGTCCGGACGGGTTGCCTGCAGTCCATCAATGCTCACGTTATTCAACCCGCGCTTGCGCAACTGGGATGACAAAGTCGCGGTCGCCACGGACTCCAGCTTCGCCTTCAGCTCCGGCGTCAATACACCGGCGCCAGGACCAGCAGCAGGCAAACCGGCAGCCTCCCGGGAACCGTAAGCTTCTTCCCGCTGCGTGTCATCTGCCTTGGGCTGGGCGCCGAAGTCCGCGAACGGCGTCGTACCTTCTGTGACCTTGGTGGTCAGGCGGCCGGTGCTGAAGTCACCGCCTGTGACTTCAACGTCGACGACGTCGCCCGGCTTGGCCACGGAGGCACCGGCAGGGGTGCCTGTGAGGATGATGTCGCCCTCCTCGAGGGTGAGCAACTGGGAGAGGTCCGCCACGAGCTGCGCGAACGGGAACAGCAGGTCCTCGGTGGTGTCGTCCTGGACTAGTTCGCCGTTATGCCACGTGCGGATCCGCAGTCGGGCAGGGTCAACGGCATCGGCCGGAATGAGCGCCGGACCCACCGGAGTGAAACCGTCACCGCCCTTCGATCGAACGTTGGAGCCCTTGTCCGCGTAGCGGAGATCGTAAACGCCGAGATCATTGGATGCGGTGACCCATTCGACGTGGCTCCACGCATCATCCAAGCCGATCCGTCGGGCTGACTTGCCGATCACCAGTGCGATCTCACCCTCATAACCGAGCAACTCACATCCGGCCGGACGCTCAACAATCCCGGGACCCTCAGGGGAGCCCAGTGCCAAGGACGTCGGAGGCTTCAGGAAATACGACGGCTGCGCGGGAGTGCGTCCACGTTGCGCTGCACGGCTGGGGTAGTTGATGTGGACGGCGATGACTTTGCGCGTCCGGGCCAGCATGGACTGGCTAAAGTCTTGGGTCCGAAACTCCACTGTCACGGCACCTCCTCGGGGCAAGATTTATCGAGTACGAAATCGTATACGATAACTATGTCCGCGAAGATCTCCGCCGTCAACCCCTTTCTGCAAAGGGGCTAGCAAAAGGGATTAGCAATGAGGCATGGCGTTTACGGTGCCGAGTCGCTCTCGCCAGCCCGGTCCGTACCCGCAGCATCCTCCACGCCAGGCTCTGACACAACATCGGATGCCACGGTTGGCATGGCGCGCGCAGCCGGAACTGTTTTCATGGTGGCGATCGAGTCCCCTGCCGACTCGGACCCCTTGGAGCCCGGAAGCATCGATTCAGCCTTATCGATCAGCTTCTTCCCCGCCTCATACAACGAGTCCAAAATGTCGGGTACCGATTCCTGCACGGCCTCCGCGGCTTGATGCACACCGTCCTGGAGGTCCGGGTTATTTAGGACCTTTTCTGTCCCTCCCCGAACCCGGCCGTAGACCTCCGACCACGATTTAGAACCCCATGCGTAACCGACAGCCACGCCGACGGCGAACATTACTTTCCCTTTCATGGGAACCACTCCTTCCGAGGTGACTATCTTTCGACCCTAGTCTGCCACCCGTCCAGTGTCACGTGAACATTCATTCATTCTCCGGAGTTTGTAATTGCAGAATCATCACGGACAAAGAGCGGCTTCTGACCCAGAAAAGCATCCACTCCGTGCGCGCAATCACATATGTCCAGGGCCTTCGATGATGAAGATCCCGCGGGTCCCCCGCGCCGAGCCGCGGCAATCACGCCCCCCAACCGAAGGGGTGAGAGAGCAGCACTGGCATCAGGATTTCCAAGCCTGCGCCGCCCCGAATCCGCCGCAGCTAAACGAAGGAAGCACGCTTTTGGCCGTAGCGCAAAATAGTCAGGTTACTTGCTACTCAACCGGGGACCCGCTAGCGTTGCTTGTGCAGTGCTACGGACCGACCCCATCGGCAGGAGTGTTTTATTGGCTTTATTTAAGACATTCATCGGGATGGCATAACAGTTTCAATCCCCGCATTCCAAAGGGCCTCCAGGGGCCCCATTATGGTGCCTCCACATTGGAACAGGCACCCGATGAACTGGACCTCTTGACAATGTTCATGGAAGTTCATGGAATTTACATCAACAAGAAAGTAGGACCAAAAATGGGTTTCTTTGGTTTTCTCCTGCTCGGCCTCTTGGCTGGCGCTATTGCAAAACTTATCCTTCCGGGCCGTCAGGGTGGCGGCTGGCTCATCACCCTCCTGCTGGGTGTCATAGGCGCCCTCTTGGGTGGCTGGATCGGTGGCGTTCTCTTCCACACCGGCCTCCAGGACTTCTTCTCGCTTACCACTTGGCTCTTGGCGATCGGCGGATCCATCATTGTTCTGCTGATCTATGGCCTCCTCGCAGGACGCCGGACTCACCGTGGCTAAGCACCAGAACCCGGACGCCAACGGCGAGGAACTCGACGGCCAGTACGTCGAGGGTGACTACGGTGATGCGGGAGTATCCCCCGAGACTCTGCGTGACGACGCCGGGGGCGATTACACGGCCGGCGACTACGCCGAGAAGACTGTGCCCTCAGCTGATGCCGAGTTGGACGAGCGCAACACCGAAGATACGGCGACGGACCGCCCCTTCTCATCCGAGCCGGATGAAGAAGCGTCCGGTTCCGGGCAGACGCAAAACTAGCCTGTAACGCCAAGAGCCCCGGAAGATGCATTGCGCATCTTCCGGGGCTCTTGCTGTTAAGCGGATGTCGCAGCTAGGTGCGCAGAGTTTTGGCTTTGACCATCAGGAAGAGTCCGTAGGCAATGAGCCCCAGGGCCACAGCCCCCAAGAGGTATGGCCCGTACGGCTGTTCCCGCAGGGCCTTCAGGCTTCCGTCGAGGCCGGTGGACTGCTCGGGCCGTGCGGTGACGGTTGCGATGACCACCAACAATCCAACGAGCAACAGTGCAATACCCTTGGCAACGTAACCGATCACCCCAACACTGAGTTGGAAATCGCGGTCTTCCTTCTTGGAAGAAAGAGCGAGATCCTTCTTGAACGACCTAGTGAAGCCGCGCACCCCAAAAACTATGCCGGTGATCATGATGCCCGCGCCTACAGCAATCAGGATGGCCGTGCCGAACGGCACC
Organism: Arthrobacter sp. efr-133-TYG-104; assembly: GCF_030208915.1. NCBI lineage: Bacteria > Bacillati > Actinomycetota > Actinomycetes > Micrococcales > Micrococcaceae > Arthrobacter > Arthrobacter sp. efr-133-TYG-104. The sequence continues at coordinate 19,353 of NZ_JARVTA010000004.1, read as the reverse complement.
TTCATCAGGCTGGCGGTGACGTCAGTAGTAGATTCCCGGCTGTTCTTGTCCTTGCCCACAACGAAGGAGATGAGTGTGGCCGCCAAAGCGGCATACACAACGGCCTGTCCGGCGGCTGAAAGCCTTTTGGATACTTTGTTATCGACTCCTCTCCGGTAGCCGAGAATGGCGTTTCCCAGTTGCCATAAGGCCAGCGCCGCGCACGCAGCAAAGCAAGTCCATAAGAGGAATGGCCCTGCCGGCTCACTGGCCATCTGGGATATCGCGCCTGTGACGTCGGCTTCACCGCCCCGCCCTACCGCCAACTGGAGGGCGATAACGCCGATCAGGACGTGCAGGATGCCGCTCACGGCGTACCCCGCGCGGGCTACGCGTTCGAAGGTTCGGGATTTGGAAGCCTCCTCGGCCACGTCAGCGGCCTTTTTCATCTCCTCCTTGATGACAAGCCTCCTTATCTCCTAGCTGCACACCATGGTGCCACCGGAATCCCCTGAGGGCTATGTGCATGGGAAGAAGGCAGAGCGGAAGGTCCTAGAAACCGCACACCGATTGCGGCCAGATGCTCCTCAGCCCAACACCAAACGGGTTGAACTGCTCCCGGACAGCCCCCACGGATCGCGTTTGTCCGAGGATTTCCACTGCGGGGCGCGAGTCATTTTCGGCACAGGCAAGCGGACCGGCCTTCACAGGGGAGGAGGCGAAGCCGCCACTCATTGAGGGGGTCGTAATCTGGTCAGGCATTCCCGGTGGTCCTTCCTGGAAGTTCCCATCAGCTGCATTGGCTGATGTTTCAACCATCGGACCGGCCCCTCAAGAACGACGCCGGGTCATCTCAAGATTCGCTCAAGATTGCCAGGGCCCCCGAGTCCCGAACTCCTTCCTCCAACCACGCCACAGCGTCCACCCGCAGTCCGTTAACGGAAGTCCTTGACGTGCCACTTGTTTTTTGCAAGTGTGGCTTGTGTCCAGTACCGGACCAACCAGACGGTGACCACCATGACTGCAATGTTCGTCAACCTGCCCGTGACAGACCTCGAGCGGGCAAAGTCGTTCTATACGGCGATCGGTTCACCATCAATCCGATGTTCACCGACCACAACGCGGCCTGTGTTGTGGTCGAAGAGGACCACAGCTACTTCATGATCCTGGTGCGCGAGTTCTTCCAGACATTCACGGACCGTCCCATCGGTGACCCTACGGCAGCGGTGTCAGTGGCCACCGCGATCTTCCTCGACAGCAAGGAAGACGTGGACACAGCGGTCGCCAACGGCCTAGCCGCAGGCGGCTCGGAAGATCGCCCCGCCACCGATCTCGGCTTCATGTACCAACGGCAACTCACTGACCCTGACGGAAATGTGCTCGAGTTCGGCTACATGGAACCGATGGCGGCTGAGCAGGGGCCTGAGGCCTACATGACCCAGCAGGCCTGATCCCGCGTGGCTGCACGGGACTATGGGCAGTACTGCGCGATCACCCGCGCGTTGGAGCTCGTGGGTGAACGCTGGGCCCTGCTCATAGTCCGCGATTTACTGGTGGGGCCACGCCGATATGGGGAGCTCGCAGGGGGCCTTCCCCGCATTCCGAGCAATATCCTCGCTGCCCGGCTCAAAGATTTACAGTCCGCGGGCATCATCCGCCGGATCCCGCACTCCCGGGTCATCGTTTATGAGTTGACGCCGTACGGCCGGGAGCTCGAACCGATCGTGCTTGCGTTGGGCGCATGGGGTTTCAAAGCCCTGGGTGATCCCCGGGAGGAGCAGATCATCACCCCGGATTCCATGACGATGTCCCTCCGAACGGCCTTCCAGCCCGACGTGGCAGCTAGGTTCCCCGCCACTTCCTATGAGGCCGACGTCGGTTCCGCTGGACTGCTGGTGCGGGTCTCCGGTGGGACCCTCCAAGTGACGCGGCGTGAGGACCCCGGCTGGGAAGGAGCGGCAGACCTTGCCTTTGCAGCCGGTCCGGGCATTCACCGGATCATCTCCGGGGAGCTAGCCCCTGATGAGGCCGTGGCCGCAGGCGTGGTCAGGGTGTTGCACGGGCCAGGCGATCTCTTGAATCGCTTCGCCAGCACATTCCACCTCGCCGCTGCGTGACCCGGAATCATGGTATTTCCCGGTAGTATCGGCGAGGAATCCTAAAGACGCTTGGGGAGTTTTATATGACGGAAGTGCTGGGCCAGTTGTCCTTTACCGACGATTCGAGCCGTGACCTCGAATTGAGGGAGTACGGACTTGACCCGGCAACGGACTCCACCTTGCTGCCCAACACCGCCGTCATGAGCGCCTTACAGAACCTCGTACGGCTCGCCGCCGAGCTATGTTCGGCCCCATTCGGCGTCGTTAACATCATTAGCGCGGAGTACCAGCACCAGATCGGGGCGTGGGGCGTGGACCCCGGCGTCTGCTCCCGTGAGGATTCCATGTGCGCCAAGGTATTCCTGTCCCGCGAGCGGACTGTAGTGTCGGACGCGTCCAAGGATCCCCGCTTCGCGGACAATCCCTTTGTGAACGGGGACATTGGGAAGGTGCGCTTCTATGCGTCTGTTCCCCTTCAAACGGAATCAGGCTTCGTTCCCGGGACCCTGTGCGTTTTTTCGGACAAGACCAATGAACTCAGCCCACGGCAGGTGGGCATGCTGGAAGTACTTGCCAAACAAGTGGTGGAGCTACTCGAACTCCAGCACCGCACGGTCCAGTTGGACAGGACCTACGCCGAGCTCAAAGACAGCAACGCCAAGCTGGCCGGGTTCGCAGGCCGCGTCAGCCATGATCTCCGCATACCGCTCACCACGATTCTTGGATATGTGGAATTGGTGGAAGACGACCCCGACATCGACGGCCAAAGCGTGGCGGCCGAGTACCTGAACCGGATCGGTGCCAGTGGGCGGCGGATGCTGGGGATGCTGGAAGACGTCCTGAACTACTCCCGGGTTGGGGGCGGAATCCAATCGGCCCAGTTGTCCTTGCACGACGTGGCTGTAGACGTCATCCGCGACCTCGGCATTGAGAATGACGGCATCATTGAAGTCCAGGACCTCAGACTTTCCGCCGATGAAGGCCAACTCCGGGTCCTGCTTCAAAACCTCTTGTCCAACGCCATGAACTACCGGAGTCAAGAGCGGGCGCTCCGCATCCGGATCAGCGGCGTATCCAACTACCAGGGTGCAACCCTCTTCGTAGCCGACAACGGTAAAGGCATAAATCCTGAGGACCGCGCCAAGGTCCTGGAACCTCTCGTGCGGTTGCGACGCCAAGGCGATGGACCCGGTTCCGGTTTAGGCCTGGCCACCTGCAGCAGCATCGCGAAGGCCCACGGCGGGGAGCTTAGCCTCACGGAAACTCCGGGTGGCGGAACCACAGTGGCGATCAGCTTTCCGGCCGGCGCATAGCCGCCGTTACCGGCGTCGGTAATAGCGCAGCTATAAATCGCGCGTATAAGAGGCCGGCCTACTTGCCGGGGCCGTTTTGCCGCGATTTATCTTTTGCCTTCTGAGGCTTGGTTTGCTTCCCGCTGCCGGAATCCTTGGCGTTACCCCCGGGCTGGTTCGTCGAACCAACGACTGCGGGCGCGGCAGGCGTCACAGGAGCAGGTGCGGGAAGTTGCACTGCAGCCGGAAGATCAACTGTTGACGCGGGAACGCCTTCGGACGTTGGGACTGCTACTGGGGCCGCCGCCGGTACGGCTTCCACTGGCTGGGACGAGCCCTGCCCAGCGGGCTCCGCCGGTGCCGACGTCTGCGGATCGGCTTGGGACACGTTGACGTCTGCGCGCTGGGCGGGCGGGATATTCGCAGAGGGGGCCAGCCCTTGCACAAACATCAACAACGCCAGCGGAACGGTCACCGCTGCAGCGGCCACACCGCGAAGCGTCTTCGGCCGGCGCCTGCCTAGGCTCAGTGCACCGGCGACGGCGGACTGGCGTCTGGTCCGGACCGCCAGCGGCGGCCTGGACGGCATCGGCGGCAGGGACGCGACGACGGCGGCCGGGCGGCCAGGGCGCGTCCGCTCCACCGCCAATGACTGTTCGACCTCGTGGGCGCCAGGCCGCTTGAGGGGGTCCATGTCTGTCATCGCTGCGAGCAGGGAACGCAACGATCGCGGCAACTCCGGGGGAATGTGCGGAGACCGGTGCAGCCTCGCCGTCGCCGTCTCCACTGGCGTTCCAGGGTATTCGGCTTTGCCGGTAAGGGTCTCCAGAATGACCAAGCCCAATGAATAGATGTCGCTCGCTGGCGTCAGATGGAGTCCTTGGGCTTGTTCGGGGCTCAGGTACTGGGCGGTGCCGACGGTAAATCCGGTGGCTGTCAGGCGGTTGTCGTTCATGACAAGCGCGACGCCGAAATCTGCGAGCTTCACGGATTGGGTATGAACATCCCCGCCGGAGACGAGGATGTTCGCGGGTTTGATGTCGCGGTGGATGACCCCGCGGGCGTGGACCTCGGACAAGGCTTCAGCGATCCTAAACCCGATGTTCGCGGCTTCCCACACTGGCAGCGGCCCGTCGGCGAGCACGGCGCGGAGGTCCCGGCCCTCGGCGAGCTCCATGACGAAATACGCCCGCTCCTCGTCATTGCGGGTATCGACGCCCGTGTCGAAAGCAGCCACGAGTGCGGGGTGGTCGAAGCTCGCCAAAAGGCGCATCTCGGTTTCCTGGCGCGCCCGGAAGGACTCGTCCCCCGAGCCTGGCAGGAAGATTTTGATGGCGACGTCCCGGCCCAGGAGCAGGTCGGTTGCCCGGTAGACGGTGGACATGGCGCCACGACCCAGGATGGGACCAAGTTGATAGCGCCCGTCAAGGACACCACGATCGAGATCGGGGCCGGGGATGTTCCCGGCCTCTTCATTGTTGCCCACGAATTGTCACGCCCTTCAGGCTCCTCTGGATGCTGCGGACAGTTACTTGTCCGCGTATGCCAGGCAATACCGTCGATCATATTTTTCAGCGATGGCCGCATGGCCGCCTTCTTCAGCCCCCACGACCCGAGCAACCCCCAGCCCAAACAGCGTCATCCAGTTTCGCTGGATAAGTCATCAGGATACTTAGTACTAGGGGGTAAGGCAATGTCACGGGTCTTTTTGGTACCAAATGGGTGACGCCCCGCCAGTGCTTCGGCGGGGCGTCATAGGCCGTGGTGGCCTCATATTCGCTGGGCGACTACTCGGAATCCTTGGCTTGGTCCCGGTCGCGGAGATTCTTGCCAAGCTCATCCAGCTTGTCCTTGATGCGGCTCGCTGCTTCAGAAAAGCCCTTTTCCGCGCTGCTCAATGGATCCAGTTGCAGGTACACCTCCTGGGAGTTCGGCAGATCATATTCGTCCTTCAGGTGCGTGCCACCGCCGACTCCGGCAAGGGACAAGTACACCTGCGCCTCCGTGCGGGCAATCCCGGCGATAGTACCGAAAACCACCGTGAAATCATTGGCTTGAAAACTCACCGACTGGCCCACATGACGCCGGTCCAACTCTCCGGCAGGAACTGCCTTTTCGGATGGACTTCCGTTGTAGCTCATGTACTTCCCCTAAGCGTCGAGAACAGTTACACCAGCAGTCTATAAGGAGACTTACAAAGCGCACCCCCTGCAATGGCAGTGCAGAATGGAAGGCATGACCCTCACCACCTTCGCCCTCGTCCGCCATGGCCAGACCGACTGGAACGCCGATCGCCGGCTGCAGGGCGCCACGGATATCCCCCTGAACGACGTCGGTCGCGGCCAGGCCCGTGATGCCGCGAGTGCCTTGAAAGGCCACGCCTGGGATGTGGTGGTTGCCTCCCCGCTGGACCGCGCCGCGGAAACAGCTCGGATCATCGCGGGCGAACTGGGGCTGACAGTGGCCAAACATATTCCCGAACTTATTGAACGCAGCTTCGGCCGCGCCGAAGGCTTGCAGGCCGGCCCTGAGTTGGAAGCCCTCCGAATCGCCAGCGGCTTCCAAGGGGGCGAAAGCGATCAGGACGCAGCAAGCCGTGGACTGGCGGCGCTCGAAGCGTTGGCGCAGGAATTTGAAGGCCAGCGGGTGTTGGTGGTGGCGCACGGGACATTGATTCGCTTGGCTCTCAGCCGAGCGATCGGCCGCACCTTGGGCAACGTACACAATGCTGCGCTCAATCTCGCCACCTACGATGCCTCCGGCGACTGGCAGCTGGAGTACTTCAACGGCGAGCGCGTGAGCGCCGACGTCGACGCCTGATTTAGCCGGAATTTCCTCCCCAATACCGACATTAAGCATACGAATTTCTGTATGCTCAATTAAGTCAAGAAGGTGGCTTACGCTAGTCTGCGCCCCGGGAGGGCCTCGACCTTAACCTCCCGGTCATCACTGTCCTGGAAGGGCAGGAACCTGCGTTATGACCGCGATTGCCCTGACGGCGATGGTGACAAGGGCCGCCGATAGTTGGTTTGAGCTGCACGTCACGCAAATTCCCGACCTCGTGGTTCAGTCCCCCAGCCTCGGAGAAGCCGCCCAGGCGGTTCGTGAGGCTGCGGCCCTCGCCACCGGACGCCGCCCGGAAGAGTTCGACGTCGACCTACTGTGGTGACCCCGGGAATCACCCGCGGAGGAATCACCCCCAGAGGAATCACCCGCGGGCTTTTACCGCGACTCTAGCCGGGCCTTTAGCTGCTCGGCATAATCCCCGTACGCTGCGGCGATTTCTTCGAGATCGACAGTCTGCGGAAAGTCGATCACCGGCTGGCGTTCTGCCAGGTAATCCGCGGTTTCTTCGACGACCTGCTGCTCATCGAAGCCATCCAGGCCTACTTCCGCGAGGAACTCCGGGTTGGTATGGAACAGGGACTCGCCCGCCTGCCCCTCTGCTGCCCACCGGAGCAGATACTCGTTCACATTTACAGGTTCAACGACGAATGAGTTTTCCATGTCAAAAGCCTACGTTGTGACGTCCCGCTGCGTTGGCGCACGACGGCGACCCTCCGCCGTCGTGCGTTTCACGCTGCGGGCGAGCCGGTTAGATTTCGGGACGACGCTCAACAATCGTTTCCGGTGCGACGCGCCGCTCGACGACGGTGCGCCGGGTACGGCCGGACATGGCGATGGAGATGATCAGCCCCAAGACGCCGACCACCATCAAGATGTAGCCCACAAGGACTTGGTCCAAGAAGGGAATGAGTCCGGGGGCGAGCGCGAAAGCCAGAATAGCTCCGATGGCGATCAGGGCAATGGAAGAACCAATTCTCATAACGAGCTCCTCAAGTTCGTTCGGCACGCGGCCAAGCGACGCGTCCGTAACATCAGGATACTTATGATCATCTGGTCCCGCCAGCATGGTCTCACCTGGAAAGAGCCGCGTCAGCGTTGAGGCAGCCAAACGGACAGGGTACGGTCAGGCGTAGTCGATTGCACCGAAGTAAGGAACTGATCCATGGCCAGGATTGAGGATTACGCCCTCATTGGCGATCTTCACACGGCGGCCCTCGTGGGACGCAACGGATCCATTGACTGGATGTGCCTCCCCCGTTTTGACTCCCCGGCCTGCTTTGCGGCCCTTCTGGATTCACCTGAGGCCGGCCGCTGGCTCCTTGCGCCAAAGGGCGCCCAGGGCAACTGCACCCGGCGCCGGTACCGCGAAGACACCCTGATCCTGGAATCCGAGTGGGAAGTCGACGGCGGAGCGGTCCGCGTCACGGATTTCATGCCGGTACGGGACGATGCCGTGGACTTGGTCAGGATCGTGGAGGGCCTCGCCGGCGAGGTCACCATGGAGATGGAACTGGTCCTACGCTTCGATTACGGCACCGTGGTTCCTTGGGTTCGCCGCAGCAAGCATGGCATCAGTGCAGTGGCCGGGCCGGATTCGGCCTACCTCACCACCCCTGTCCCCCTTCAGGGCCGGGACAAGCGCACCTTTAGCGAATTCACGGTGCGGGCAGGCGAGAGGATTCCTTTCGTCCTGGGCTGGGCTCCTAGCCACGAACGGGAACCCCGGCAGATCGACGCACGCCGGGCCTTCGAAACGACGCAATCGTTTTGGATCGACTGGGTGGCGCGTTCCGAAATGCAGGGGAAGTACAAGGAGCCGATCGAACGCTCGCTGATCACCCTCAAGGCCCTCACCTACGCGCCCACTGGTGGAATTGTGGCAGCCGCCACCACGTCCCTTCCGGAACAAATAGGCGGCCCGCGGAACTGGGACTATCGATACTGCTGGCTCCGGGACGCGACGCTGACGCTGCAGTCCCTGCTTGCTGCCGGCTACACCGAAGAAGCCGCGGCATGGCGTGAATGGCTCCTGCGGGCCATCGCCGGGGACCCGGCCAAGCTGCAAATCGTGTACGGGCTCGACGGCGCACGCCGACTTCCAGAGGCAGAGATCCCGTGGCTCTCCGGTTACGAGGGTTCCACGCCGGTCCGGCTGGGAAACGCGGCGGCCCCCCAACTCCAACTCGACGTGTGGGGCGAAGTCCTGGACGGGCTTTCGCTGACCCGGGCATACTCGCCGCCGGGCACAGTAGATAACTCGTGGGATATCCAAGTGGCCCTCATGGAGTACCTGGAAGGGGCATGGGACCAGCCGGACAACGGACTCTGGGAGGTTCGGGGCCCGAGGCGCCACTTCACTCACTCCAAGGTCATGGCGTGGGTGGCCGCCGACCGCATGGTCAAAGGTGTCAAGACTTCCGGCTTGCCCGGACCCGTGCAACGTTGGGCAGCACTTCGTGGCGAGATCCATGCGGACGTGATGTCAAAGGGCTTCAACCAGAAGCTCAATTCCTTTGTACAGTCCTACGGGAGCACAGAACTGGACGCCAGCCTGCTGCTCATTCCGCGGGTGGGCTTCCTGCCCCACCGCGACCCCCACGTGGTGGGGACCGTTGATGCCATCCAAAAGGGCCTGACCGACGACGGTTTAGTACTCCGCTATAACACTGCCTCCGGGCACGACGGGCTCCCTGGCGACGAAGGTGTATTCCTTGCGTGTTCTTTCTGGATGGTTGATGCGCTTCTTGGTGTTGGCCGCACAGCCGAGGCCACGTCGCTTTTCGAGCGGCTACTCACCCTGCGCAACGATGTGGGCCTGCTGAGCGAAGAGTGGGATCCCCGGTCCCAGCGGCAACTCGGGAACACCCCGCAAGCGTTCAGCCACTTCCCGCTGATCCACAGCGCCCTGCAACTCCATCATGGCGAGGCACACCACAGCGACACTCCTATGCACAGGCATAAGAGAACGCAACAGGAGGGTGCGGCTACCCTTCGGAATGATCCTCGTCTTCGTTAGCCCGCGGTTCGCCCTTACGGCTGGCTTCTTCCAGGTGCTGGTCCAGTTTTCGTTCGGCTTCCCTTCGGCGCTGGCCTATGGTCCGAATTTGCTGGGTGGTCGGGTCTCCCCGGTCTTCTGACGCTGCGCCCGTCGGCACGGCGGGCTGGCCTTGCTCATGTTCGCCCATCCATCCATCGTCCCATTCCCGGTGCTGGAGCGGTAGTTGCAATACGCAACAACGCGTCCGACGGCGGCCTCCCGCCGTCGGACGCGTTGCATTAAGCCGGCTTGCGCCTTGAGTCGGGCTAGCGCCCAGGTCAGGCTTGCGCCTTAAGTCGGGCTAGCGGCGGGTCTCGCCCGTGCCGTCAGTCTCGATGTTTTCCTTGCGGACTTCCTCGTCGACCTGGACGTTGTCCGTGACGGTGTCCTTTTCGAGGCGAACCCGCTCCACCGGGACGGTTTCCTTCTCGACCACGGGGCGCTCCTCATGAAGGGTTACCTCGTGTTCGCTTTCGGTGAGGTCCGGCCCGGACATGGCATCGCTCGCGGTGGCGTCCGTGATGGGCTCCCGCTCCAAGCGAACTTCCTCGCGCTGGACGGGCACCGTGGTGGTGACGTTTTCCGTGGTGATGTACTTGCGGAGGCGGGCACGGCCTGTAGCCTGCTTTTCCGTTCCCACGTTCAGCCGCTCCTCTGAACGGGTCATGGAATCGCCGCCGCCCGAGGCGTTCACGTCAGTGGTGCCGGTCGCGTTCGTGCCGGACGTGCCGGTGCTAGCCGTGTCTTGGTACGTGTCAGCGGTCCCATACGTGCCTACGGCCTTGCCGTTCCCGTTGTCCCGCCCCTGGATTGCATAGTGGTTGTACAGGCGGTCCTCCTCGCCCGGATCCAAGTGTCCGTCGTCGGCTACGCGGGGTGCGTCCTTGATGTGGTCCTTGCCGTAGGGGACAACGACGTCGTCGCCGTCCACGGATGCTCCTTCAAGCGGAATGAAAGACTCGGAGCTGCCGAACAGCCCGGTCTTCACTGTGACCCACGTGGGCTCTCCCGTGTCGTCATCGGTGTAGAAGGTGCCAATGGAACCAACTTTGTCACCGTCTGCCGTACGGACGTTTCCGTTGAGGCCCATCAAACGGTCAATGTTTTCCCTAGCGAGCATGATGTCTCCTTGGAATGCGGTTCTGGTGCCGAGAATGCCTGGCGAGCTGCTTCACCGGGCCGTTCGAGACGCTGTTACGGGGAATTCCTGAGAATAAATGTCGACCCGTCAGCGGGAACACCAATACCATAAGCATGCTTAGTGTTACCTTGGCAACCCCTTGGGCAAAGATTCACCAGGCTTGCGATGCCAGGCCTGCCGCGCTTACCCTCAGGAGAGGAGAACAACACTTATGCCATAGGCGTCCACTCTCCATTTACTTTCAGGACCAACCAATGCCTGCTCAGCCAGCGCATCATTTCCCCTCCTCCCCTCCGGCCCCTGCGATGACCGCAGTCCGGGTCGACGACGAGGACACCCGCTTCCGAAGCTCCACAAAAAACCAGAGCATCCCGCGCCTCAGCAAGCATTACCTCCATTGCGGGGTAGCCATGCACACGGGAACCGGGAAGCGAAGCATGCTCATGACCGGCCTCAACGACCGCAGGATGGATCCGGACCTTGAGGCCTATCTGACCACCCGCGTACTCCATTGTGACGAGTGCGGCTTCCAGATGGAGATTCCGGATTAGGCCGGACAAGCACGTCGACATTTCAATGGTAAGTAGCCTTGCTTTCTAGTGTCCTGTGGTGTTTCGATTGAGGTACCGGGGTCGAGCCGAGGCCCCGGCGCGTGATCCCCCACTCCACAAGGACATGACATGGCACAGAGAGATTCCACGGGAGCAAGCACTCCCCAACGGCGTACCAATGACATCGTCGCCACTGAAAAGGAACGGTTCGGCGGCATCAAATGGGGCTCGGCGTTCTTCGGCTGGCTCACCGCCATCGGGATGACCGTCCTGCTGAGCGCCTTGGCGACCGCCATCGGCGTCGGCGTCGGCGCCGCAAATTCCACCAACGTTAACCTAGCCGCAGACCAGGCCAGCAAGAACGCCCAAACACTGGGGGTTGCCAGCGGCATAATTCTCGCCGTCATACTGTTTCTTGCGTACTACTGCGGCGGATACGTGGCGGGCAGGATGGCCCGCTTTGACGGAGCCCGGCAAGGACTCGCCGTTTGGCTCTGGGGCATCATCGTCGCCGTGATCGTGGCCATCCTCGCCACGGTAGCCGGCAGCCAGTTCAACATCCTCGGCAACCTCAACGGAGCACCGCAGATCCCCGTCGACGGGAGCCTCCTGACTGTCAGCGGCATCATCGGCCTCGTCATTGCCCTGATCGTTCCCCTCCTCGGGGCCATCTTGGGCGGCAAAGCGGGAATGCACTTCCACCGCAAAGTCGACCGGGCCGCCGTCGAGCGTCGCACCGACGTCGTCGACTAGCCAACCCGCGTAAACTACCATCCACGCAAGGGCACAAAGCGTCCGACGCGGCCTCCCGCCGTCGGACGCTTTAACGCTGTGCAGGACAGAATCCCAAGGAGCAGCCATGAGCAGATCACACCGGACGTCCAAACATGAGCCGGACACCGCCATCGAACTCAACCCCTTGTTCAGCAGGGCCGGTGAGGCCACGATCTTCCCGCGCTTTACCATGCCGGAGGGCGAGTCACTGCCCGCCACCGCTTACCAGATCGTGCACGACGAAGCGATGTTGGATGGCAACTCCAGGCTGAACCTCGCAACGTTCGTCGGGACCTGGATGGAGCCCGAAGCATCGGAACTTTATGCCCAGGCCTTCGACAAGAACATGATCGACAAGGACGAATACCCGCAAACTGCGCTGATTGAAACGCGCTGCTGGCGGATGCTCGCCGACCTCTGGAACGCACCGGACGCTGCCAAGAGCGTGGGAACGTCCACCATCGGATCCTCGGAAGCCTGCATGCTCGGCGGCTTGGCCCTCAAGCGCCGTTGGCACCACAAACGGCGGGCAGACGGCCTGCCGACGGACAAGCCTAACCTCATCCTCAGCTCCGCAGTCCAAGTATGCTGGGAAAAATTCTGCAACTACTGGGACGTCGAGGCGCGCTACGTTCCGGTATCAGCGGAACACCCGGTCCTCGACGGCGAAGGCCTCGATCAGTACGTGGACGAGAACACCATCGGCGTCGTTGCCATCATGGGCGTTACGTACACCGGCAAGTACGAACCGGTCCAGGCCATCTCCGCCGCGCTGGACGACATTCAGGAGCGCCGAGGCCTCGACATCCCTATCCACGTGGACGGAGCGTCCGGGGCTATGGTGGCTCCGTTCCTGCAGCGGGAAATTGTGTGGGATTTCAGGTTGCCCCGGGTAGCCTCCATTAACACCTCGGGCCACAAATACGGACTGGTCTACCCCGGATTGGGCTGGGTTGTATGGCGGGACGAAGAAGCTCTGCCTGACGACCTGATATTCCACGTCAGCTACTTGGGCGGGGACATGCCCACGTTCGCGCTCAACTTTTCCCGGCCAGGGGCCCAGGTGCTACTGCAGTACTACCTTTTCCTTCGCTTGGGCTTTGCCGGATACAAGTCCGTCCAAGCCACCTCGCGCGACGTCGCCCACTACCTCTCGAGCGAGATCGGGGCCATGGACGCGTTCAAGCTGTGGAGTGACGGATCGGACATCCCTGTCTTTGCTTGGCAGCTCGCAGATGGCTATACCGACAAATGGAACCTCCACCATCTTTCAGAGCGCCTCCGCCTGAACGGATGGCTGGTTCCCTCTTACCCCTTGCCTGATGGACTCAGTGAAATTACCGTCCAGCGGATCGTGGTCCGGAACGGCTTTACGCGGGACCTGGCATCGAGCTTCCTCACCGATCTGAAGAGGGAAGTCCAATACCTCGATTCCCTCGACGCGCCGATGCCCACCGTCGGACAAACACCTGCCTTCCACCACTAGCGGGCTGTACCGTGTCCTGTGTCAGCTGATCGCCCCGGCTGTGCTGTCCTCGTCGTGAAGGAGCAAAGACATGTGCCGACTCTTCGGGCTTCATGCCGGCGCGCACCCGGTCCGGGCCACCTTTTGGCTCTTGGACGCCCCGGATAGCCTCTCCGTCCAGAGTCGTCGGGAACCCGACGGCGCGGGCATCGGAACCTACGACGCCGCCGGGAAGCCGCGAGTGGCCAAACAGCCACTGGCCGCTTGGGAAGACCATGCTTTCGCCCGCGAAGCCCGCGACCTCAAAAGCACCACGTTCTTGGCCCACGTACGCTATGCGAGCACCGGCGCCTTAACCTTGGTGAACACGCACCCATTCGAGCAGGATGGCCGGCTGTTCGCCCACAACGGCTCTTTCGAAGGACTGCAAAAGCTCGACGCTCACTTGGACAGCCTGGGCGTTCTGGAACTCGTAAAAGGACAGACGGACAGTGAACGCCTGTTCGCCCTCATCACCGCGGAAACCAGGAAGGCAGCAGGAGATGTGGGAATTGGAATCGGACGCGCCGTCAGCTGGATTGCCGCGGAATTGCCGGTCTTCAGTCTGAACTTCATCCTGACAACGGCCACTGACATTTGGAGCCTCAGGTACCCGGCAACGCACGAGCTATACATCTTGGAGCGGGAACCTGCCGCGGTTCCGGGCCCCGCTGCGCCCTTGGATGCACGGAGCAAGCGGATACACTCCCGAAGCACTGAGCTCACCCGTTCCAAACATGTACTCTTCGCTACCGAACGCATGGACCACGACCCCGGATGGCGTCCGCTCAGATCCGGTGAGCTGATCCATGTTGGCCCGGATCTGGCAGCCCGGAGCACCTTCCCCTTCCCGGATGCCCCGGCCCACCAGCTCACCCTGGCCGACCTTGAACCCCACGCCGCGGAGTCGCAAAAACCCTGACCTGCTTCGGGCGGCAGCTCGGTCGTCGGGTTATCGTGGTCCCTACACACCTAGTGAGGAGATCGCATTGCAGCACATCGTTGACTTCAAAAACGTTTCTACAGAAGGCGTGGAGTCGTCTCCTGTGGTCGATGCGCTCGCCGGCCTGCGCGCCAATGAGTCTCGCTACTACATGAACAAGTACAACCATGCCTTCACCGTCAGCCCCGCGGACGAAGTCCCCGAGGTGATCGAGCGCGTTAGCCGCATCCTGAAAGAAGAACGGGATATTGTCATCGGGTCCCGTCCGCTGGAAGCGACTTCCTTCGAAGTTGACGGGCTACGCATGGATTACGTTTTCTACGAGTCCGGCCTGTCCATCAACGTCATGTACAGCATCGAGGAGGGCGGCAAGAGGGCTGTGGGATTCAAACTCTCAGAGGGAATGGAGATTCCCGAGGAACTCGAATCACGCTTCAAGTTCGCCCGTCAGAAGTCGAAACTTGCCGGTGTCATCAGGGGCTCCTACTTCGTGATCAAAGGCGAGTACTAGATAGCTCCAGGCTCGTAAGTACCTCCATGGCCGCCGTTTCCGTTTCGCCGACCGCTCAGGTTCAGGTGCGTCGGTTGGGGAGGTTTTCCACATAGCGTGGGTTGCACCTGATGCTTGGTTGGCTCCCGTGACAGGGTTTCTGCATGGGAGACAGCGGGCAGGTACGCGGGCAGGGGGTAATACAGCGGAAGCAGCAGAGTAGCGCCCAGCCCCGCATCTCGCGACGCAGGGGCGGCACAGCGGGGGCCCGGAACACTGCCATGCCGCCGCTTTCGCCTCCTCAGGGACGCGAGCCCTCGCCGGGTTCTTCTGCCGACTTAACCGGGATCGGGCGGATCCTGGAGAACTGCATTTCGGGCCTCGACTCGGCACGTTCAACTGCTGCCGTCGAAGGGCGTTTGATGGACTTCACCGAGGCCGCCGCTTTTGCCGGCACGGTTGAGGAGATCTCCCGGTCCCTGGAGTACCTGCAGGTAGTCGCAGCCCACGCGGTAGCCCGGACCCGGCACGAGGCTGAACAGATGAAACCATCACGAGCGGCGGGGCCAGAGTCACAAGCCGCCAAAGCGCAAGAGTACGGCGGGAAACCTGCGAGCCTCCTGGACGACGGGTACCGGAACGCAGCGGAGTTCTTGCGCGCCCGCTTGCGGATCGGTATCAGTGAAGCCCGGCGCAGGCTTGCACTGGCCTCCGAACTCCTCCCCCACGCCGGTATCGCCGGTCAATCGGTGACGCCCAAGCGGGAAGAGCTCGCCGACGCCATCGCCTCCGCGCTTGTGCCGTCGCGGTCCGCGACGATCATCACGATGGCCTTGGACAAGGTCACGCACTTCGCCAGCACCGACACGATCGCGGCCATGGAGCGTGCCCTGACCCAGACGGCAATCCAGTCCGACCCCGACTTCGTCGCCACGATTGCCAGGCGATGGACTGACGCCATCGACCAAGACGGGCCCGAACCCACCGAAGAAGCCCTTCGCCAACTTCAAGGCGCCTTCATTCGCAAGCCCCGCCACGGGCTCCACCACGTTGAGATCTTCGCCACCACTGAACAGTTCGAGACCCTCACCACCGTCATGAACACCGCGACCAACCCACGTCTTCGCACTACCGGCGCCGGCACTCCAGACAGCACGGCCAGCAATGAAGACACAGGCACAGTCGAAGCTTCCGCTGCAGGCACGGCGACAAAAGAGGAACCCGCCCGCCCAGTTCTAGACCGACGATCCAGGGCGCAGAGGCTCCTGGACGGACTGGTCGGTGCCTGCAACGTGGCACTGGCCACCGGCCAACTGCCCTCCAACGGAGGACTGCGGCCCCAAGTCATCGTCACGATCGACCACCGACCTCCTCCAACAAGTCCAACGCAGGTACCGGGGCCCGTCCAGCGGCACGGCCACATTCGGCGGCCCAATCCACCCCAACACCATCCGCAAAATCGCCTGCGACGCCGACATTATTCCCGTCCTGCTCGGCAGCGAGTCCCGGGTGTTGGACATCGGCCGCACCACTCGACTCTTCCCGCCCCACGTCAGGAAAGCCATCACCGCGCGGGACGGAGGTTGCGCCTTCCCTGACTGCACCATGCCCGCCCCTTGGTGCGAAGCCCATCACGTCACCTACTGGTCACAAGGCGGGACCACAAGCACCGAGAACGGCACCCTGCTCTGCAGCCACCACCATCACCTCGTGCACAAAGAACAATGGAAAATCAGCGTCATTAGAGGTGTCCCGTGGTTCGTTCCGCCACTCCACGTTGACCCCGGTCAAATACCGCAGCGGAACCACCACCGCACACCCCTCAGAACGTAGGAGGGAGCGCCCTAGGTTCTGTCGGCCCTCATCCACCCACCCGCTCGCCGTCGATCGGAGGCATCGTAATGCTCATCATGACTTCAGCGCGACGTCGGCCAACCTGTATAGGACTCCGCCAGGTACGCTTTCCCGTGCTCGGATCCAACAACGGAGTGCAGTTCGCCGAGTTGCCGCGCCCTGTCAAAATCGTCCGCACCGGGCACGGTGTGCAGCATGGAAGTCATCCAGTATGAGAAATGCTGCGCCCTCCAGACCCGGTCAAGGGCCCGGTCGCTGTAAGAATCCAACGTGGCCGTGGAGCCGCTCGAATAGAAAGAGTCCAAACCCTCAAAAAGTACCTTGACGTCATTGATGGCAAGGTTCAAGCCCTTGGCTCCGGTGGGCGGAACGGTGTGCGCCGCATCCCCGGCCAGGAAGAGGTTGCCATGGCGCATCGGCGTGTGCACGAAGCTCCGGAAAGGAAGAACCATCTTTTCAAGGACCGGTCCTTCCTTTAGTTCGAACCCGTTGCCGTTGACCCGCCGGCGGAACTCTGACCAAATGCGCTCGTCGTCCCATTCGGCAACATTTTCGTGGGGATCGCACTGGAAGTACATCCGCTGAACGGTTTCGGTACGCTGGCTGATCAGGGCAAAGCCGTTGTCGGAGTTAGCGTAGATGAGCTCATCGGCACTTCGCGGCGCTTCAGCCAGGATGCCGAACCAGGCAAAGGGGTACTCGTGGAAATACCATTTGCGGTTGGCTTCAGGTATCTGGAAGCGGCAGTGGCTACGTGAGCCGTCAGCGCCTACGATGAAGTCCGCCTCAACCTCCACGTCATGGCCTTCCGCATCGGTAAACCAAACCTTGGGTTTGCCTTCGAGATCGTGCACTGTCGTGTCGGTGACGCTGTAGCGCACGTCGCCGCCGTCGGCCTCGCGGCGGGCGGCAAGGTCCGCGAAGACATCCGTCTGGGGATAGAGCCACACAGACTCGCCCACGAGTTCCTTGAAATTGATGCGATGACTCTCGCCGTTAAAGCGAAGCTCAATGCCGTCGTGCCTGTCCCCTTCGCGCAGAACCCGGTCCGACACTCCGGAGTCGACCAGCAAGTTCACGGTGCCGTGTTCGAGGATGCCGGCGCGAACTGTCTCGTGGATCTGTTGTCGGCTCCGGATCTCCACCACTACGGATTCGATTCCCTGCTTGGCCAAGAGATGGGAGAGCATCAGCCCTGCCGGACCAGCCCCCATGATGGCGACTTGGGTAGTGATAGTCGTGCGTGCCATGGTACTCCTCGCTTCGTTGCGGTCCCCGCCCAAGATCTGGCTTGGATGGATCTGCAATCAGTCTGGCGGGCAGGGACTGCTCGAGGGGTCGTGCATTCCGTTGAACGGAAGGCTAATTACGCTTCAAGACGGCGTCCTATGCCGCGGGCCGCGGTCTGAAGTGCGGGGACCAAGGCTTGAAGGCGCATCTCAGCAACGGGCACCACCACGCCCAATGCCGCTAGAGTCCGGCGTTTTGCATCCATCACCGGCACCGCAATTCCCCAGGCGTCCGGGTCCACGACGCCGGCGAGCTGCACATACCCTTGCTGCGCGCCCTCCGCGAGCAAACGGCGTACGACGTCGGCAGTCATCTTTCCTGAAGGGTCTCGGAACTGCTTGAGGTACTCGGCTTGGAGCTGGGCCGATTGATGCGCCATCAGTATCAAACCCGCAGATGAGATATGCACGGGCATCCGCCCTGCTACCCGAGCGCGGTTGACTATGGACCCCCTGCGCGAGAGACGCTCCACGAACAGGGCTTCCCACCCATCGAGCACAGCTAGATTAACGTTCTGGTTGAGTACTTGTTGGATGTCCTCCATGAACGGCATCGCCGCCTGTCGCAAGGCCAGGGTGGGCGAATTGCGATTCACGAGTTCCCACAACCGCATGCCCAAGCGAACGGTGCCGCCGGCGTCGTGCTCCAGCAGCCCGTGGCCGGAGAGCTGCCGGACCAGCCGATGGGCCGAGGAGAGCGGCAGGCCTGCGCGCTCAGCGAGCTCAGTCAGCTGGAGTGACGCCACACCTTCAGGGAATGCCTCAAAGACCCTGACAACCCGATCGACAACCGAGTCGCCCGAATCTGAATTTGCCACGATGTGCTCCTCCACCAGAGGCGCCGGAGGTGGCGCCTTCCATTCAATGGTAAGACCAATTGATCGTTAGCAGCAGCCGCGCTGCCTCCGGGCTACAGGGGTGCACCAACCAGCCCCGACTCAGCTCGGTTATGAGCTGCGGAGGTTATGAGCTGCGCAGATGGTGAGGGGCGCCTGCCGCGGCATTGCCTAGCACCTGCGGGGCGGCCGCCAGACAGCGTTCCGCAGCACTCCGAAGTGCCGGCAGAACCTCGGCGGCAGAAGCCAAGCAATGGTTCCTGATCATCGATTCCATTGCGCGGCATTGCGATTCCGCCTCCATAGCCCCAACCATGGCCGAGGAGATCTTCAGGCTGAGCACCGCATCCAGGGTGGCGTTGGTGTCGTGCTGACACAAACCCTTGGAAATCCTGAGGACCCTGCCGGGAAGCATACTCAGGTAGGTCGAAAGGAAGCGTGCCACGGGACGGGAATCGCCCAACTCGTCCCGAAGGCTCCTTAGCGTGTTCAGTTCCCAGAGGACTACTGGCGACGCCGCAGTTTCCGACGCCACAGTTTCCTCAGTCATCTCGGGCCTGCTCGTCATGGCATTCCTTCCGCGGTTGTGCCACCAGTTGGGTAATTGCTAGTAACCGCTCGAGCCTGATCAGGCAGGGGGGCGCCCGATCAGGCTCGGCGGTGGCTGGGTGTTATTTGGTGGTGGCGGTGCGTTGGGTGGCGTTGAAGGCGAAGGAG